>JAZOBP010000042.1:0-15465 GCA_045596065.1 Lawsonibacter sp.
CAGGTCGGCATTACCCACGGCGTGGGCTGCTCCATTCTGGGTCTGGTGGGCGACACCGTCCATCTGGATCTCCACAAGCTGGAGATGGAGCCAAATGTAGAGCGTGTCATGCGTGTGCAGGAGCCGTACAAGAAGGCGAACCGCAAGTTCCACCCCGAGGACAGCGTCATTGCCCCCGGCGGTGTGGCTGTGGGCGGAGGCAATTTTGCCGTTATGGCCGGCCCCTGCTCGGTGGAGAGTGAGGAGCAGATCATTGAGGTGGCCCGGGACGTAAAGAAGTCCGGTGCTGCCATGCTGCGAGGGGGCGCCTTTAAGCCCCGTACCAGCCCCTATTCCTTTCAGGGCATGGGTCTGGACGGTCTGGAACTGCTGCTGGAGGCCCGACAGGACACCGGCCTGCCCATCGTTACCGAGATCATGAGCCCAAAATACTGTGAGATTTTTGAAGAAAAGGTGGATCTGGTGCAGGTGGGCGCCCGCAATATGCAAAACTTTGACCTGCTCAAAGAGGTGGGCAAAATGTCCAAGCCTGTCCTGCTCAAGCGGGGACTGTCCAACACCTATGAGGAGTGGATCATGTCGGCCGAGTACATCATGGCCGCCGGCAACGAAAATGTCATTCTCTGTGAGCGCGGTATCCGCACCTTCGAGACCCAGACCCGCAATACGCTGGATGTCTCTGCCATCCCGGCCATTAAGCGCATGAGCCATCTGCCCATCGTGGTGGATCCTTCCCATTCCGGCGGCTACTACTGGTTTGTGGAGCCTCTGGCCATGGCGGCCATTGCGGCCGGTGCCGACGGCCTGATCGTGGAGGTGCACAACGATCCTGCCCACGCCAAGTGCGACGGCCAGCAGTCTCTGACCCCGGAAAAATTTCAGCATCTTATGGACAAGACCGGGGTGCTGGTCGATCTGATGGGCAAGACCTTAGTGCGTTGATCGAAGGTGTTTTTCATGAAAAAGCTTACCGTGGCCCTGCCGGGCCGCGAATATGACATTCTCATCCAAAAGGGGCTGCTGGACCGGGCGGGAGAGTGCTGCCGCAAGGTGCTGCCCAGAGCCCGCCGTCTGGCGGTGGTCACCGACAGCAACGTAGGCCCCCTGTATCTGCAGCGGCTGACCGCCGCTTTGGAGTCGGCCGGCTTTGACGTCAAGGGCATCACCGTCCCGGCGGGGGAGAGTTCCAAGAGTCTGGAAATGCTGAGCCATCTCTATAACGAGATGCTCGCCTTCGGCCTGTCCCGTACCGATGCCGTGGTGGCGCTGGGCGGTGGGGTCATCGGGGATCTTGCCGGCTTTGCCGCTGCCACGGTGCTGCGTGGGGTGGACTATGTCCAGATCCCCACCACGGTGCTCGCTCAGGTGGACTCCTCTGTGGGGGGCAAGGTGGCGGTGGATCTGCCGGCAGGCAAAAATCTGGCCGGTGCATTCTGGCAGCCCAAGCTGGTGCTCATGGACCCGGACTGCCTGAACACCCTGAGCGACCGCATTTTCTCCGACGGCATGGCGGAGGTCATCAAGTACGGCTGTATCCGGGATGAGGCGTTCTTCCGCTTTCTGGCCCGGTGCGGTGGCCGAGCCGGGGTCATGGAGCATATTGAGCAGGTGCTGTATACCTGCTGTGACATCAAGCGACAGGTGGTGCTGGCCGACGAGCGGGACACCGGCCTGCGCATGATCCTCAACTTCGGGCATACCGTGGGCCACGCCTTTGAACTGGCCGGTCACTACGAGGACTGGACGCACGGTCAGGCTGTGGCGGTGGGTATGCTGTGGGCGGCCCGGCTGGGCCAAAGACTTGGCATCACGCCTGAGGGCACCTGTAAGCAGATTTGTGAGGTGCTGCAGGCCTACGCTCTGCCCACCAGTATCCCCTGCCCGTGGCAGGTCATGGTGGAGGCCATCGGTCTTGACAAGAAGCGGGCGGAGGGGGGCATCTCCTTTGTGCTTCTGGAGCGCATGGGCTGGGCCGAGCCGGTAAAAATGCAGACCGAGCAGCTGCTGGACAACCTCAGGCAGCTTTACGAAGGGTGAGAGTATGAACGTCACCATCCAACCAACTTTGTTAAACGGACGTGTCCGATCCCCGTCCTCCAAGTCTCAGGGCCATCGCCTGCTGCTGGCGGCAGCGCTGGCACAGGCAGAGAGCGTTATAAAAGGCCTGTCCGACTCCAAGGATATTCAGGCCACCCTTTCCTGCATCCGTGCACTGGGCGCTCAGGCGGAGCAGCAGGAGGACAGCCTGCGTGTAGTAGGGCGGGGCGGCGGCTTTGACGACAGCAAGTCTCTGTTTCTGGACTGCGGTGAGAGCGGCTCTACTCTGCGCTTTCTTATTCCCATCGCTTTGGCGGTGGCGGGCGGCGGCAGCTTTACCGGCCATGGCCGGCTTATGGAACGCCCCCTGAAGCCCTATTTTGATATATTTGAGCAAAAGGATATTTATTACGCTCGGATGGGCGACCGTGCCGGTCTGGAGGGACGGCTGACCCCGGGGGATTACTGCCTGCCCGGGGATGTGTCCAGTCAGTTCATTACCGGTCTGCTCTATGCGCTGCCTCTGCTGGAGGCAGACAGCCGGATCGTCATTACCACGGCGCTGGAAAGCCGGGCCTATGTGGATATGACGCTGGATGCGCTGCAGCGGTTTGGCGTGCATGCGTACTGGCAGACAGAGCAGACCCTGCTTGTACCCGGCAATCAGAAATACTGTGCCTGCGCCGTAACGGTGGAAGGGGATTGGTCGCAGGCGGCGTTTTGGTATGCCGCCCGTGCGTTGGGCAGTGACGTGACCGTTGGGGGGCTGAGCGAGAGCTCGGCCCAGGGAGACCGGGTGATCGCCCGACAGTTTCAGCAGCTGACTGCCCCCGGCGATGTGGAACTGGATGTGGCCCAATGCCCCGACCTTGTCCCCGCCCTTGGGGCCATGGCGGCGGTACGGCGAGGGACGACCCGCATCGTCAACGCCGCACGTCTGCGTATCAAGGAAAGCGACCGGCTGGCTGCGGTGACGCAGGTGCTCAACGCCATGGGCGCTCAGGTGACCGAACTGCCCGACGGTCTGGTTATCACGGGCCGGGACAGCCTTGCCGGCGGTGTGAGCGTGGACAGCCATAACGATCACCGCATTGCCATGATGGCGGCGGTGGCGGCTACCCGGTGTGAAAAGCCGGTGGTGGTGCTGGGGGGCCAGTGTGTGGCCAAGTCCTACCCCAACTTCTGGGAGGATTATCGGGCTCTGGGCGGCGACATCCGCTGCAGAGATTGAATTTATATTCCGAAAGGAGCCTTTGGCATGAAATACAGCATTTTCGGTGAGTCCCACGGCCCTGCTATCGGTGTGGTGCTGGAGGGTGTGCCCTCGGGTCTGGAGCTGGATATGGAGGCCATTCAAGCCGAGCTGGACCGGCGCAGACCGGGCAAAAATGCCCTGTCCACCGCCCGTAAGGAGACAGATGTGCCTCAGATCCTGTCCGGTGTATTTGAGGGCAGGACCACAGGCACGCCCCTGTGTGCCGTGATCCCAAACTCTGACCAGCATTCCGGGGACTACGCCGCCACCAAGGATCTTGCCCGGCCCGGTCATGCGGACTGGCCGGCCCATGTGCGCTATGAGGGCTGCAACGACTACCGGGGGGGTGGTCACTTCTCCGGTCGGCTCACGGCGCCGCTGGTTTTTGCCGGGGCGGTGGCCAAACAGCTGCTGGCGCAGCGTGGGGTGCGTGTCGGCGCCCACATCAGCTGCATTTACGGCATTACGGACGCCGTCATGGAGGACGAGCAGAGTCTTCTGGCGGCGAGCAAAAAGGACTTTCCCGTGCTGGACGATGAGCAGGGAAAGGCCATGCAGCAGGCCATTCTGGAGGCCCGGGAGGAGCAGGACAGCGTGGGCGGCAGCGTTGAGTGTGCTGTGTTTGGGCTGCCTGCCGGCTTTGGTGCGCCGGACTTTGGGCTGAATGTGGAGGGGATCTTTTCCCAGCATTTGTTTGCTGTCCCTGCCGTGAAGGCGGTATCCTTCGGGGCCGGCACGGCCTTTGCCTATATGCGCGGCTCCGAGGCCAACGATCCGCTCTATGTGGACGATGACGGCTCGGTGAAGGCTGAGCAGAACAACGCCGGCGGCATAAACGGCGGCATTACCAACGGCATGCCCGTCACCTTTGAGGTGACCATGCGGCCGACCCCGTCCATTGCCCGGACACAGTTTACCGTGGATATGAACAAAATGGAAAATGCCCAGCTGGAGCTCAAGGGCCGTCACGACCCCTGTGTGGTCCACCGGGCCGTGCCCGTCATTGAGGCGGCTGCGGCACTGGCCGCCTGTCAGGTGCTGGGCATTTGAAAAGGGGAATTATCATGGAAGATTTGACCCAATACCGAGAGCAGATCGACAGGATCGACCGGCAGCTTGCCGACCTGTTTCAGCAGCGTATGGACGTGGTGGACCGGGTGGGGCAGTATAAGCTGGCCCGCAATATGCCCGTGCTGGACGTACAGCGGGAGCAGCAGGTGCTGGCCGCCAAGGCGGCGCTGGCCCGGGACGAGGCCATGAGCGCCGACCTTGCCGCCTTGTTCGAAAATGTCATGGCCATCAGCCGCCGCCGCCAGCGCAAGCTTATCTGCGAGGGGGAGGACAAGGGGGGCTACAGCCGCTGCAAGCAGGCGCTGGAACATGTCCGACAGCCTGTGTCCCGGCCCCGTGTGGTCTATCAGGGCGTGGCAGGTGCGTACAGCGAGATGGCCTGCATCGACTTCTTCGGTCAGGAGTCGGAGAACGTGGGCTGTGAGCAGTTCGAGGATGTGTTTGAGGCCCTTAAGGCGGGTGAGGCAGACTACGCCGTGCTGCCCATTGAAAACAGCACCAGCGGCGCCATCCGTCAGGTCTACGACCTGCTGACCCAGTACGAATTTTACATCGTGGGAGAGACCACTGTGCAGGTCAATCACTGCCTTATGGCACCCAAGGGTGCCACTCTGGACACCATTACCCACGTCTATTCCCATGAGCAGGGCCTGTTCCAGTCTGACCGCTTTCTCAACACCCATCCGGACTGGTGCCGGGTGCCCTGTGCGGACACGGCGGGAGCGGGCCGGTACGTAGCCCAGACCGGGGACGTGACCAAGGCGGCCATCTGCTCGGAACGAGCCGCCCAGCTCTACGGACTGGAGATCCTGGTGCGGGGCACCAATCACAACGACAGCAACACCACCCGCTTTGTGGTGGTCTCCCCCCGTATGGAGCTGCAGCCCGGTGCGGATAAAATCAGCACCGTGTTCTCTCTGCCTCATGAGGCGGGCAGCCTCCACCGCATTATGACCATCTTCGCCGTGAACGGACTGAATATGACCCGGCTGGAGTCCCGTCCCATGCCCGGTCACAGCTGGGAGTATATGTTCTTTATGGACTACACCGGCAGTCTTGCAGCCCCGGAGATGGACGGTATTCTCCACGAGCTTGCGCAGACGGCGGCGGACTTCCGTGTGCTGGGCAACTATGCGGCAAATCTGTGAGGAAGATCATGAAGAAAAACATCGTGCTTATCGGCATGCCCGGCTGCGGCAAAAGCGCCGTGGGCCGGGAGCTTGCTTCCATGCTGCATATGGTGCTGGTGGATACCGACCGGATGGTGGAGCAGGCGGCGGGCCGTACCATTCCGGAGATTTTTGCCCAAGACGGCGAGAGGGCCTTTCGGGACATGGAAACGGCGGCGGCCAAACGGGCGGCGGGGATGGAAAACGTCATCATCGCCACCGGCGGCGGCATGATCCTGCGCCCGGAAAATATGCAGACGCTGGCCGGGACCGGTGTGGTATTTTTCCGGGACAGAGCGCTGGATGATATTGTGGGCTCGGATCTGAGCGGACGGCCTTTGCTGGAGGGGGATGCCAAGCGCATTTACGACCTCTACCACCAGCGCATCCATCTCTACCGTCAGTATGCCCGGCATACCATTTCGGACACCCGGACGGCCAGACAGGCGGCGGAACGGATCGCCGCCATCTACAAGCAGGAGTGTGACACATGAAATTTCTTGTCATCAACGGCCCCAACCTGAACCTGTTGGGCAAGCGGGAACCGGGCATCTACGGCGACCAGACCTATGAGGATCTGTGCCAAATGATCCGGGAGCATGCTCTGGCCCACAGCTCCACGGCCGACTTCTTTCAGTCCAACCACGAGGGCGCCATTATCGATACCATTCACGCCGCAGACGGGGTGTATGATGCCATCATCATCAATCCGGCGGCCTACACCCACTACAGCTACGCCATTCTGGATGCCCTCAAGGCGGTGACGGTACCGGCCTATGAGGTGCATATCTCCAACATTGATCAGCGTGAGAGCTTCCGTGCTGTCTCCGTTACCGCCCCGGCCTGCGTTGGTCAGCTGTACGGTCATGGCTTCAAGGGCTATCTCATGGCCATGGACTGGTTTTTGGAGGACGGCAAATGAAGCGGCTGTGTGTCATCGGCGATCCCATCGAGCACTCCCGCTCTCCCCTCATCCAAAATGCCATGATCCGGGCGGCCGGACTGGACTATGTCTATGACGCCCGCCGGGTGGCCGGGACGGACACCGCTCAGTGGCTCAGACAGGCCGGAGAGGAGGGCTATGTGGGCTTTAATGCCACCATGCCCCATAAGGAAAATCTGGTGTCTCTGGTGGACGAGCTGTGCGGCGATGCGGCCCTGTTCCGCTCGGTGAACACCGTCAGCATCCGCAAGGGCCGGGTTTATGGCTTCAACACCGACGCAGAGGGTTTTTTGCAGGCCCTGCGTCAGGCAGGCATGGACCCTGCCGGCAAGGCTGTGCTGGTGCTGGGTGCAGGCGGCGCTGCCAAGGCGGTGGTGTCCAAGCTTCTTCAGGCGCAGGCCAAAAGGGTCACGGTGGCAAACCGCACCCGGGAGCGTGCGCAGGCCCTGTGTGCTCAGTTGGGACAGCCGGGGCTGACGGTTTGTGGCTTTGCCCCGGACGATCTGAAGCGCCATGCAGCCCACAGTCGGCTGGTGGTCAACTGCACCAGTCTTGGCATGACGGGGACGAGCGATCAATTTGAGGATCTTGGCTTTCTGGAAGAACTTGGCTCGGATGCCGGAGTTTATGATCTGATCTACAGTCCCCTGCAGACAGAATTGCTTAAACAGGCGGTCGGGCTGGGGCTGAAAACATCCAACGGGCTTGGCATGCTGGTGTGGCAGGGGGTCTATGCCCTGGAGCATTTTACACAGGCCGGGCTGGACAAAGCGGCCATGGCTGCGGCGGCCTACCGGGCTCTGGAGGACCGGGCATAAGGACTGCGCAAAAGCGCCGGCACAGCGGTTGGAATGTGCCGGCGCTTTTATGCGAAAAATCTTTATTTTTGCAACAATTGAGTGAAAAAGAGGTTGTTTCGTTAACGAAATGAACAAATTATGAATTTTTTCGCATATGTATTGACGAAGGAAGAAAGTGGAGATATATTGGACTTAGAAAAAGTAAAAGGAGACGATCTGCCATGAAAGAGACCAAAGAGATCCTCCATTCCTATCTCCAGGTGACCCGACATATGTCCCGGCGCTTTCGTCAGTATTATGGGCAGCTGGATCTGACCTTTCCTCAGGCGCTTGTGCTTACGGCACTGCGTGAGGAGGGTGAGATGCCCATCAGCAAGCTGGCGGAGTACACCGGCAGTGCCAACAGCACTGTGTCCGGGATCGTGGATCGCCTGGAAAAGCTGAGGCTTGCCAAGCGTGTGCGTTCGGAGAGCGACCGTCGGGTGATTTATGTGGCACCCACAGGGAAGTATTACGATATGCTCTCCAAGGCTCAGCCTAATGTGGACGACTGCTTCTCCGGTGTGATGGACGCTCTGACTGAGGAGGATCTGAACGAGATCGCTGCCGCTCTGCAGAAGCTGGAACATGCGCTGGAGCGATCGGACGACAAAATGTGACAGAAAACCCGTTGTAGAACGCCCACGCATGTGTTACAATACAGAAAAAGTACGCATGAGGGGGTGCCGCCATGGCGAGAAACAGCTATGACGGATATCGCGGGCGGACCCGGGCTCGGAAGGCGGCCGGGGTGGCCGCCGGTGCTGTGGTGATCCTGCTGGTGCTGGCGGTCGTCGGACTGCTTATCGGCCAGCGCTATATCGTATATACCGATGACGGCGTTCATCTGGACATTCCATTCCTCCGTGGAGATGCGCAGACACCGCCGGCTCTGTCCGGGGTCAGCGTAGAGATCGTCCCCGGTCCGGAGGAGGAAACGCACGCAGCCGCACCCTATACCGTGCGGGCGGTGTTTATGAGTGTGGACGAGCTGCTGTCCGGCGGTGCGCAGACGGTGACCCGACAGGGAGCCAACACCGTTGTGCTGGACATGAAGCGCCCGGACGGTACGCTGGGCTATACCAGCGGTCTGACCCTTGCGCAAAATGCAGATGCTCCGGCAGAACGGATAGACGAGCTGATCGGTACGCTGCATGAGGCCGATATTCGTGCGGTGGCCCGTGTATCCTGCTTTCGGGACGACCGATTGGGCCGCCGGGAAGAGTACGCTCTGCTTACCAACAGTGGCTACTGCTGGAACTATGACCCCGTGGGGCTGTATTGGATCAGCGCCGGTCGTCCGGCGGTGCGGGAATACGTGGCCGACGTAGTCAAGGAGCTGGCCCTGCTGGGCTTTGACGAGGTGCTTTTGGAGGATTGGGGCTATCCCACGCAGGGGGAACTTGGCTGGCTGCGCAGGGGAGAGGACTATGCTCCCGACCGGCTGAATGCTGCGGTGGATGCCTTTGCAGACCTCGTCTGCCAAGGCACGGAAGGAACGGATACGGAAGTGTCTTTCTACGTCCCTGCCGGGGTCCTGGACGGCACCGATCCCTATAGCGGCATAACGCCGGAGCTTCTTGCCCGGATGGAGGGCCGTATCTGGCTCAAGGAGAAGGAAGCCGCAGACCTGCATGGTTTGGCGGTGCAGTTGGGCATAGAGGAACGAACGGTCTTTCCTGCCCCGTCTCTGGATCAGGACCAAAATCATATCTACCTCATTCGGTAATGCAGGGCCGCAGCCCACGGGGCTGCGACCCTCAGACTGTCAAAAAACTTGTTTTTTGACAGTCTGTCAGCGGTAAAAGGGCCGCAAAGACGATGTGACCCGAACTCGTCGGCGTACAAAGGTACGGTAGAGTATGGGTCACGAAGTAAGTCAAAACAGCCCGGTTACGGGCAAATTCGACACTTATATATTATATGAAAGAATACTTGATATCTGCAAGGCGTCAAAGGGATGTATTCGCCAACATGGTTTGACTTCTGTTTTGACGGTTTGCGGGTTCTTTGACACGCTGAGGGAGGGAGCCCACGGGGCTGCGGCCCTTTTTATCAAAACAGTGATTTCGCACAGAATGAACGGCTATAGATTGTTTATTATTTAACGAATTAAGGGTTGTATTATTGTGCAAAAACGTGTATACTAAATAATTAAGGACGCAGAAAGAGGATCTTTCTGCAACTACCAGGAAAGGCGGTGCCATCATGGCGATGGAGGCCATTGAAAAGGTGACACAGACGGAGCAGGAGGCGGCCCGACTCAAGGAAGAGGCGGCGGCAGACGCCCGTCAGCAGGTGCTGCGTGCGGAGAAGGACGCACAGGCAAGGCTGGAGCAGGTTTGCCGGGACGCACAGACGCAGGCGGCCAGGCTGCTGGCTGATGCAGAGCAGGAGGCGGCCCATGAGACCGCCCGCATTCGTGACGAGGCCGCAGAGGCCTGCAGCCGGCTGCAGGTGGAAGCCCGCAAACAGCTGGACAAGGCTGCGGCACTTATTATAGAAAGGGTTGTGAATAGCTAAATGTCCATCGTCAAAATGAAGCATTTGCGGCTGGTGGCCATGCAGCAGGATCGTCAAGAGCTGCTGCGGCTGCTTCAGCGCATGGGCTGCGTGGAGATCGATGAGCCGCATACACCGGATGGTGAGCAGCTGCCGGAGGGACTGCGTGTCCCCGACACCGGCGACCTTGCCCGAGCGAGAGAGTGCAGCAGCGAGGCGGAACGTGCCCTCGGGGTTCTGGACCGCTGGGCACCGGAAAAGGGCGGGCTGTTTCACACCCGGATTTCGCTTGAGGAGGGTGTGCTTTACGACGCCGACCGGCTGGAACGGGCCAATCAGGCGGTACAGCAGGTGCTGGAAGCAGAGCGAACGGTAACTGCCCTGCAGGCCGGTCTTGCCAGGCTGGGGGAGGAACGCTCCGCTCTGCAGCCCTGGCTGAGTCTGGATGTCCCGCTGGAGACACAGGCCACCCGGTATATGCAGGTGCAGTTCGGCACGCTGCCCGTTTCGGCAGACCCCGGTCAGGTAGAGGGTCAGCTGCTGGCCCAGACGCCGTTGGTGCGTGTGGTGTGGGCTCAGGCGGACCGGGAGCGGCGCTATCTGCTGCTCATGTACCACCAGAGTGCGGCGCAGGAGGTTGAGCAGACTATCAAGCAGCTGGGCTGGAGCCGGGCCAACCTGCGCAGCTGGCAGGGTACGGCACAGGACAATGACCTGCGTCTTGCCCGACAGCAGGAGCAGATCCGGGCGCAGCTGGACGAGCGCATCGCCCAACTCAAAGAAATGGCGGCCCTGCGGCCCGAAGTTCAGTTGGCTGCAGACCGTGCCGGTGTGGATGTCTGCCGGGAGGAAAGCCGAAGCCGTCTGCTGGATACCGGGACGGCCTTTGTGCTGGAGGGCTGGCTGCCGGCCGCATCGGAGCAGGAGCTGACACGGGCGCTGGAGCCGTTTGCGTGTGCCGTGGAACTCAGCGATCCCCGGCCGGAGCAGTACCCTCAGGTGCCCATTAAGCTGAAAAACGGCCTGCTGAGCCGCTGCATGAATGTGGTTACCGAGATGTACTCCATGCCTGCCTACGACGGGATAGACCCCAACCCCTTTATGTTCCCATTCTTCGTGCTGTTTTTCGGCATTATGATGGCGGACATGGGTTACGGACTTTTGATGATCGCAGCGGCGCTGTTTGTGCTGTTTAAAACAAAGCCCAGGGAGGGCACCCGCAACTTTATGGAGGGTGTGCTCTGGTGCGGCATCAGCACCTTTATCGTGGGCGCCCTGTCCGGCGGATTTTTCGGTGACCTTATCCCCCAGATGGCCAAGATCATCGACCCGGACAGTACCCTGACCCTGCCGGCACTGTTTACCCCGCTGGATGACACCATGGCCATTATGATCGGCTCGGTGGCGTTGGGGTGCGTGCAGATCGTCACGGGCATGACCATCAGCGTGGTGCACAAGATCAGACAGGGTGACTTTTTGGACGCTCTGTTTGATGAGATCACATGGTGGATCATTCTGGGCGGCACGGCCCTTGCCATCTTTGGCATCGGCACGGTTTCCGGTGTGCCGGTGGTGCTGGTGGTGGGCGTGCTGATGCTGGTCTTTGGCGGCACACGCAAGGCCAAGGGCTTCGGCAAGCTTTCCAGTCTGGTGGGCCTTGTATATAACGGCGTGACAGGCTTTTTCTCCGATGCCCTGTCCTACGTGCGTCTTATGGCCCTGATGCTGTCCGGCAGCGTCATTGCCTCGGTGTTCAACACCTTGGGTGCTACCTTTGGCAATGTATTTTTGTTCTTCATCGTGGCCATGATCGGCAATGCCCTCAATCTGGCCCTCAACCTGCTGGGCTGTTATGTCCACGATTTGAGACTGCAGTGTCTGGAATTTTTCAACCGCTTCTATAAGGAGGGCGGACGGCCCTATGCGCCGCTGTCCTATCAAACCAAATATACCGACATAATCAAGGAGGAAATGTAACATGGCAGACTTTATCAATTTGTTCGGTGGCGTAGGCTTTGCGTTTTTGGGTGCGGCTCTGGCGGTAGGCCTGTGCTGTGTTGGTTCGGCCAAGGGCACCGGTATGGTGGGTGAGGCCGCTACCGGCGTCATCAGCGAGGCTCCCGAGAGCTTTTCCAAGTGTCTGATCCTGCAGGTGCTGCCCGGCACGCAGGGTCTGTACGGCATGGTGGCATGGTTCTTCGTGCTGCTGCAGATGGGCGTGTTCGGCGGCTCCGGCATGGTGGCCCTGACCCCCGCTCAGGGCATTGCCATCTTTGTGGCCTGCCTGCCCATTGCTCTGGGCGGCTGGCTGTCCGCTATCTTCCAGGGCCGTGTGGCCGCTGCCTCCATCAACATCGTTGCCAAGCGCCCCGAGGAGGCTACCAAGGGCATCATCCTGTGCGGTATTGTGGAGTTTTACGCCATTTTGTCCCTGCTGGCTACCATTCTGCTGCTGATGAACGCTCTGTAAGACAACGACCGAAAGGAAGAACACCATGGACGGAATGGAAACAATTACCGCCAAAATACTGGACGATGCCCGGGAGGAGATCGCACAGATCAACGAGCAGGCCCGTCAGCAGGTCCGTCAGCTGGAGCAGCAGTATGCCCAGCGTGCCCAACAGCAGGCCGAAGCCATTCTGGAGGAGGGCCGTGCTGCCGCCCGGGAGCGCAGGGAGCGTCTGATGTCCGCTGCCGGTCAGGAGGGCCGCAGGATGGAGCTGTCTGCCAAGCAGCAGGTGATCGACGAGGCATTTGCGCTGGCGCTGGATAAGCTGTGTGCCCTGCCCGAGGAGGACTACGTGGCGGTGCTGGCGGCCATGGCAGTGCGGGCAGCCCGCACCGGCCGGGAGCAGCTGATCTTCTCTCAGGCCGACCGTGCCCGTGTGGGCAAGCGTGTGGTCATGGCGGCAAACGAGGCGCTGGTGCGCAAGGAACTGCCCCACCTGCCCGAAAGTCTGGGCCAGTCCAAAGTGGGCGAGTTCCTGGACCGTATGGTACACAGCGCAGCCGCTCTGGTCACCGGTACGGGTCAGCTGACCCTCAGCGAGCAGACCAGACCCCTTCGGGGCGGCTTTGTCATGAGTGACGGCCGGGTGGAGACCAACTGCTGCTTTGAGACACTGGTACGCATCGAACGGGAAAAGCTGGAAAAACAGGTGGCCGACACGCTGTTTGCATGACCCGAAACGCCCTTAGAGAGGAGGGAGACCGTGTCCGGAAAAAAGGATACAGACTATCTGAGCATATCCTCCCGTGTGCGGGCCATGGAGACCCGGCTGCTCACCGCTGAGCGGCTGGAGCGCATGATCGACGCCCGGGATGACGCAGAGGCGCTTAAGGTGCTGACCGAGTGCGGCTACGGCGAACTGACCGGCCTGACCGGCCCGCAGCTGGACCGTGCCCTCAACGCAGCCCGTGTGGCGGCACTGGACGAGATCGCAGCCATGGTGCCCCAATCTGCGCTGGTGGATGTGTTCCGAGTGAAATACGATTATCACAACGCCAAGGTGCTGGTCAAGGCCAGAGGTGATGAGCAGACTGCCCAACGCCTGCTGGTGCCCGGAGGCCGCTATGCACCCGGACAGCTTCTGGCCGGGCTGCAGGATTGCACCCCCCACTTTCGTCAGGCGGTGGAGCAGGCCGAGGTATGCCTTGCCGATACCGGTGACCCCCAGCAGTCGGATATGCTACTGGACCGGGCCTGTTTTGCCGAGATGAGCCGGCTGGCCGGACAGTGCGGTACCCCCTTTATGCGGGGCTATGTAAGTCTGCTGGCCGACACCGTTAACCTGCGTGCCTGCGTGCGCTGTGCCCGTATGGACAAAGACCGGGAGTTTATGGCCTGCGTACTGGTAGAGGGGGGCAGCGTTCCTGCCGCCGACCTGCTGCGCAGCTGGGGGCAGGGAGCAAGTGCCCTGTTCCGCTCCGGGCCTCTGGCCGAGGCGGCTGAGCTTGCCGACCGGCTGACCGGGCCGGACTCCGGCTCGCTGACCGAGCTGGAGCGTCTTTGCGACGACGCCCTGATGGACTATCAGCGCCGGGCCCGCCGTGTGGCCTTCGGTGAGGAGGTCGTGGCCGGCTATCTCTTTGCCAAGGAGGCGGAGCTGACAGCGGCCCGGACGGTGATGGCCGGTCGTATGGCCGGGCTGGAGCCGGAGGTCATTCGCCGCCGCCTGCGCCGCAGCTACGTGTAATGGGGGTGGACAACGATGTATAAAATCGCCGTTTTGGGTGACCGGGACAGCGTGCTGGGCTTCCGGACTCTGGGCCTTGATGTGTACCCGGCCGATGATCTTCGGTCCGCCCGCAGCACCCTCCACCGTCTGGCCGGGGAGGGCTACGCCATCGTCTACCTCACTGAGCAGCTGGCTGCCGGTATGCAGGAGGATGTGGCCCGGTATAAGGATGAGCTGACCCCCGCCATCATTCTCATTCCCGGCAAGGAAGGCTCGCTGGGTATGGGCATGACCGACATCAAGACCGCCGTGGAACGTGCGGTGGGTGCGGATATTTTGTAAAAATCTCTTCGAAAGAAGGTTATTAGCCTATGGGTAAGATCGTCAAGGTCTCCGGACCTCTGGTGGTAGCCACCGGCATGGAAGAGGCCAACATGGCCGACGTGGTCCGTGTGGGCGAGCAGCGCCTCATCGGTGAGATCCTCACCATGACGGGCGGCTCTGCCTCCATTCAGGTCTATGAGGAGACCTCCGGCCTCGGCCCCGGTGCCGAGGTGGTGACCACCGGTGCCCCTCTGTCCGTGGAGCTGGGCCCCGGTCTGATCGAAAACATTTACGACGGCATCCAGCGTCCGCTGGAGGTCATTATGAACACGGTGGGCAACTGCAGTCTGCCCCGTGGTGTGGAAGTGCCTGCCCTGAACCGGGAGAAGAAGTGGACCTTCGTCCCCACGGTACAGGCCGGCGACCGTGTGGTGGGCGGTGACGTGATCGGCACCGTGCAGGAGACCAGTTCCATGCTCCATAAGATCATGGTCCCCCCAAAGATGGAGGGCACCATTGCCGACATCCGGGGCGGTGAATTTACCGTCACCGAGGTGGTGGGTCACCTCAACTGCACCGACGGCACCGTTAAGGAGCTGTCTCTGATGCAGAAGTGGCCTGTGCGTGTGGGCCGACCCTACAAGCACAAGTATCCCCCCACCAAGCCCCTGTCCTCCGGTCAGCGCATCGTGGACACTCTGTTCCCCGTGGCCAAGGGCGGCACCGCTGCCATCCCCGGCCCCTTCGGCTCGGGCAAGACCGTCATGCAGCACGCTTTGGCCAAGTGGTCGGACGTGGATCTGGTGGTCTACATCGGCTGCGGCGAGCGCGGCAACGAGATGACCGACGTGCTGCGGGAGTTCCCCGAACTGGTGGACCCCCGCACCGGGGAGACGCTGATGAAGCGCACCGTGCTGATCGCCAACACCTCCGATATGCCCGTGGCTGCCCGCGAGGCGTCCATTTATACAGGCATTACCATTGCCGAGTATTTCCGCGACATGGGCTATGACGTGGCCGTCATCGCCGACTCCACCTCCCGCTGGGCGGAGGCCCTGCGTGAGATGTCCGGCCGTCTGGAAGAGATGCCCGGTGAGGAGGGCTATCCCGCCTACCTGGCCTCCCGCCTGTCCCAGTTCTATGAGCG
>JAZOBP010000043.1:0-16709 GCA_045596065.1 Lawsonibacter sp.
CGCGGATATCAGTGTCCTGCAGCTGCGCCATCTGAGTATAGATGTCGTCAAGACAGTCCACCACCTTGCTCAGCAGCAGGGGTGTAGGCAGCTTAAAGATGGCGTCGTCCATGTACCTGGAGTAGGCGCTGTTTTTGTCCGCATGCAGGTTTTTGATAAAGGGGAACACCCACTCCTGCATGGTGGTATACATCTTGGCGGCAGGGAAGTCACGGAACACGGACCACTTCAGCTGCTGACCGGGGACGGCACGTTCCCCAATGTACACCTGCTCGGAAAAGATGCTCTGGTGGGTCAGACCCAGCATGGCGCTCTCCTTGGCACGCATATTATCCGTCTCGTCCAGATCGTGGATAAACATCAGGTAGGTGATCTGCTCGATCACATCCAGAGGGTTGACCAGACCACCTGCGGCAAAGATGTCCCACAGGCTGTCAATTCTGTTTTTCAGTTCACCGGTGACCATACGATCACACTCCTTGTTTTCCGTTATGCTCGCCGCAGCAATATGCGACATTTTCTCACATATCATCATATCACTTTAGCACGCTAAAATCAAGGCATTTTCATTTTCCCCGCATAAAGAACGTACCGCGCACCTCTCGGTCGAGAGATACGCGGTGCGTTTATTATCAGAGGGTCACACCCGTTTTGTAGAAGGCGATCTCACGCACATCCTCACTCTTACAGATGTATTGGCCGTTGGCCGTCTGCAGCAGCAGGTCATACAGCCCGTCCTCGTCCATGCTGTATGCATCAAAGTCGATCCAGCGTGATTTCTTCTGGGCCAGAGGTGTGTTGGTGGCGATCTTCATAGTGGGCACAAAGGTGGAGAAGGGCGTGCCCCGCCCGGTGGTAAAGAGCACCAACTGACAGCCGGAGGCGGCGAGGGCCGTGGCGGCAATGAGGTCGTTGCCCGGGGCGTTCAGAGCGGAGACACCCTGCTTGCAAACAAGCTGCCCGTAATCCAGCACGTCCACAATCGCTGTTGTGCCGGCCTTCTCCACGCAGCCCAGAGACTTCTCCTCCAGCGTGGTAATGCCGCCGGCTTTGTTGCCGGGGCTTGGGTTTTCGTACACAGGGAAGCCTTGATCGATATAGGACTGCTTGAAGTTTTCGATCATGGTCTTATAGCGCTCAAACACATCCCGATCCACGCACTTGTCCATAAGCAGCTGCTCGGCACCGAACATCTCCGGCACCTCAGTAAGAATGGCACTGCCACCGGCAGCCACCACACGGTCACAGATACGGCCCACCAACGGGTTTGCCGTCAGTCCGGAATAGCCGTCACTGCCGCCGCATTTCAGGCCGATGCACAGCTCAGACAGATCCACCTCCTCCCGCTCCAGCACAGCGGCACGGGCGGCAAAATCACGGAGAATGGCCATACCGGCCTCATGCTCGTCGTCCACGTCCTGACAGTTCAGCCATGCAATGTGGTCGGTGGGACACCCGGCAAGACACCGCTTCATGCCCTCAAGGCCGTTATTCTCGCACCCAAGGCCCACAAAAAGCACAAAGGCGGCGTTGGGGTTTTGAGAAATGGAACACAGCAGCCGGCAGATGTTGTCCTGATCCTGCCCCAGCTGACTGCAGCCAAAGGGGTGTGTCAGAGCAAAAATGCCGTCCAGATTTCCGGTCACATACTGCTGGGCCTGGCTGGCAAGGCGCAGGCAGACATTGTTTACACAGCCCACACTGGGGATGATGTAGATCTCGTTGCGGATGCCCGCCCGTCTGCCTTTGCGCACATAGCCCATGAAGCGGCCTGTTGTCCTGGTCGGGATATTTGCGCAGAAGCTGTAGCTGTAGTCCATATTTTCATCCAGATGAGAGCGCAGGTTATGGGTATGTACCCACTCCCCCGCCCGGATGTCCTGTGTGGCACGGCCGATGATCTGGCCGTACTTGATCACATACGCTCCCACCGGAATGTCCCGCAGAGCCTGCTTATGTCCGGCCGGAACACCCTGACAGCCCTCCAGACAGACGCAGACAGTGTCCCTTTCGTTGATGGTCAGCTTTTTCACAGCAGGCACTCCCCCGCATTGATCTTGCCCACATTGGACATCACGGCAGACAAAAAGCCCTCATAGGCGGTCAGATCCTCGCCCCAGACCTGTGAGTTGGCCATGAAGTCCTCAATGGTCCCGCCCCCGGCAAAATACTCCAGATAGGGCTTATCGTCCTGCACGGGAATGGTGCGGCTGGGCAGTCTGGCGATGTAGCCTTCTCCCTGCCGCTCCACACGGCTGTATAGGGCCACGAGGTAGGAAAAGCCGACCGTCAGCCACTTGGGGATGACAGCATTTTTGCGGTAATTGTCCCGAAAGCTGGGCAGCACACGGGCACGCCACTTGGAGATGCTGTTCAGAGCAATACTGGTCAGCTGATGGTTCAGCCACGGGTTGCGGAAACGCTCCTGCACGTCGGCTGCAAACTGCTCCGAGCCGGGTACGAACGGGATGATCTCCTCGTCCAGCGTGTTCTTCACGAAAGCAGACAGGGTCTTGTCCTCCATGCAGTCGTACACCGTCTGCGCACCCAGCATAAGGCCGGCGGGCACCAGATTGGTGTGGCTGCCGTTGAGCAGGCGCACCTTGCGCTTTTTGTAGGGGCCAACATCGTCGGTGAGCACCACGTCGATGTTGTGGCGTCCCTCCCTGATGTACTTGTCCAGACGGGCCCTGCGCTCCACCACCCAAAGGCCAAAGGGCTCTGCCACGCTCATGAGCTCATCCTGCTCACCCAGCAGCTGCCAGAGGTGCTCACGGGTCTGCTCATCTCTGGGGTAGCCGGACACAATGCGGTCCACCAGCGTGTTGGAATAGAAGTTTTGCTCCGTATTCCAGCGTTTGAACGCCTCGGGCAGCTGCCATAGGTCGATATAACGGGACACGCAGGCAGACAGCTCGTCGGCGTTGTTGTCGATGAGTTCCACCGGCAGCACGTATACACCGCCCAGACCGGCCTTAAAACGCTCGTAAAGGAACAGGGTCAGTTTTGCAGGATATGTCATGGACGCAAAGCTGTCCATGGTGTCCTCGTCATGGAAGCAAATACCGGCCTCCGTGGTGTTGGACACGATAAGCTTCAGTTCGGGGTCCCGGGCCAGAGCATAATAGGCCTCGGGGTTCCGGAAGGGGTCAATGACCTGCTCAACCGTCTTGACCTCATAGGGACGCTCCACCGCCTGTCCGGCGTCCATACCCCGCAGAACCACATGGTAGCGGTTATTTTGTTTGATAAACCTGCTTATATCACCGGGAATGGGGGTGACGATATGCACCTGATAATCCCCGCCCTCCTCGTTAAGGGTCTGGAAATACAAGTCTACAAAAGAGCGCAAAAAATTACCCTCTCCGTACTGCAAAATTTTGATCATAGCCGTTCTCCTTAAATACCGATGATCTTCTTCTGTGCCACAAAGGCAGCCTGATAGTCAAGACCTGCGCTTGGTACACCCAGCTGTTTTTCCAGATGCTCCACCACTGCACCGGCCACCGCCTGTGTGCCCAGAGCTGTGTTGAAATGGGTGGAGTCGGACCAGCAGGCCGGGTCAAGAGACCTTGTCACCGCATACAGGTCATCAAAGTCTACCCCCAGAGGGGCCAGCGTCTCCACCGCCACGGCATTGTACGCCTCAATATCGGCATTAAAACGCTTGAACACACCGGTAAACAGATGTTCCTGCACGGCGGTGGACAGGGCAAAGCTCTGCTTGGCCTGCGGGTAAAGCTTACAGATCGTCCTGTGGATGCGGACAAGGTACTTGCCGTAGGTGTCAAGGTCGGTCTGTTTCTCCCCGTCCGCCAGATAGAGGCAGTCCCACAGGCCGCAGTTCCAATGGACCAGATCCACATCGCTGCCGCAGCCCATCTCACCCTTCCATGTGCCCACATAGCGCAGCAGATAGGCGGCAAAGCGGCAGCAGTCCTCCGGGCCGTAGATCTGCAGGCGGCCTTCAAAGGCAAGCTTGATATATTTTTCATACCCCATGCGGATGGAGTCGCCCAATAATACTACCTTTTTCATAGGATCACCTTATGTTGAGGATTCGTTTGGCGTTGTCGGCAAAGACGGCCTGCCTTTCCTCTTGCGTGAGCAAAGGGTCATGCTCCAACGCCGCAATGTAGATCTCCGGCGGACAGATGGGATAGTCGGTGCCAAACAGGAACCGCTCCTTCCCTGCCCGGTCAATGGCGTAGCGCAGCATACCCATGCGGCCAATACCGCCGCCGGACAGGTCGAGATAATAATTCTTATGGCGATTCATCAGATTCAAATGGACATCCAGAGTCGTCTTCTCCCCCGGATGGGCCGCCACAAAGATCGTATCGGGAAAGCGATCCAGCAGGCCGTCCATGACCTCCTCCGGCACCGAGGTGGAGTGATAGCTGATCACCATGCCGTACTCCTGCGCCTTCTCCAAAATCGGCACAAGGCCGGGATGGTCCATGGCCCAGCCGTGCATATAGGGCACCAGCTCACCCACCAGCTTAACGCCCCGGTCCGCCATACGGCGGAGCTCCGAAACAGACTGCTCCACATAGTCGGGGTGGATGTGGAAGCCGGGAACATAAAAGTCCCCCCAGCTCTCCCGCAGCTCCAGCGCCCGATCATTGAGCTTGACAACATCGTCCCACACGCCGGCCTTACTCAGCACGCTGCCGCATACCGTAACAATGCCCATACTCTCCAGACGGGCCTTGGCATCATCTGCCCGGAGAGGATAGCTCTGCTTGTAGTGGCAATAGTTGTTCTCCTGATGCAGATAGGGATGGGCGTGAAAGTCGATGATGTCTTTTCTCATGCAAAGTACTCCTTTAAGTATTCTTTTGTACCCTCTACCATCTCGTCAAAGAGCTTACGGGCTTCGGGCAGCGGCAGATCCACCAGAGGATCGTTGGCAAACACAGCAAAGGCGCGCTCCAGATCACGCTCCCTGCCGGCCCGGGCCAGCTCCACCTGGGCGCTGGCGATGCGGCGAACAAGAGAATCGATCTCCTGAGGAATGTTGCCGGCCATGACAGGCTCCAGACGACCGTCACGGAACACGGCGTTGGTCTCCACCACGGTGCCAAGAGGCAGGTTAGGGATCTGGCCCACGTTGGGGATGTTCACGTTGGTGACCAGCTCAGAAAGGCCCAGCAGAGCACGCATCTGCATCACGCCCTCCTCGCCGCTGAGCTTGATGGCTACAGGCATCTCGCCGGAGGCCTTTTTAATGCCAGCCTCCATGCGCTTGGCCTGACGGTCCTTGCGCCAGTCCACCGAGGTCAGGCCAAAGCCCCAGCCGTTGGCCTGCTTCTCATCGCTGAGGTACCAGCTCTTGGGACAGAACTCGGCCAGATGCCGGTCGCCGGCGGCAGCCGCCCAACCGTAGCGCAGCATAAGATCGAACTTGACCCGGCGGGTGTTGGCAAAGGCGGAATTCATCCAGTTGATCTCCTCTTGGCCCTCAAAGCCGGTATCCTTGTACTTCTCGGCAAGCTGGCGGTAGACGGGCATCAGATCCTCACCGTGCCAGCTGGCTTCGGTGATCCAGGTAAAGTGGTTTACGCCCACCACATTGATCTTGATCTCGTCACGCTGGATACCCTCGATGCCCCGGATATCACGCAGGGCGCTGGCAAAGAGGTTTTTGCTGCCGAATACTTCGTGGCAGCAGCCAAAGGCCCGGATGCCGGGGAAGGTATCGTACAGGGTCTTGACGCACAGGGCCATGGGGTTTGTGTAGTTGATGACCCAGGCCTTGGGACAGCACTTCTGGATGCCCTTGGCGATGACCTCCAGCTGCGGGATGGTACGCAGGGCACGCAGCACGCCGCCGGGGCCGGTAGTATCGCCCACAGACTGGTAAATTCCGTACTTTTCAGGGGTATGTACATCCACCGCCATCTCATCAAAGGTGCCGGGCAGGATGGAGATGACCACGAAGTCAGCGCCGGTCAGGGCCTCCTCCAGAGTCTCGGTTGCGTAATAGTTCCACTTGGACTTGCACTCAGGCAGCTCGTTATAGCGGTTGCCGATGGTCTCATTGGTCTTGGCCGCATCGTAATTGATGTCATACAGGGCCACTTCGCCGGACAGGTCACCGGCATCGGCAAGGTCGCTCATCAGACCCCAGGCCCAGCCCTGAGAGCCGCCGCCCACGTAGGCGATCTTCAGATCCTCAACTGTCTTGTGATCAGTATATCTCATTTTAACAGCCTCCACAAATCAAAAACTAAAATAATTTTTAGCGTTTTCGTAACTGATACCCCGGACAATTTGGCCCAGAGTCTCCCAGTCGGCGGGGTACTCTCCTTCTTCCACCCATTGGCCCAGCATATTGCACAGCACACGGCGGAAATACTCATGACGGGGATAGGACACAAAGCTGCGGGAGTCGGTGGTCATACCCACAAACCGGGGCAGCAGACTGAGGTTGGCAAGAGCCTTCATCTGGGCCTCCATGCCGTCCCGCTGGTCATTGAACCACCAGCCGGAACCAAACTGCACCTTGCCCGGAGTGGGCCCTTTCTGGAAGCAGCCGATGAGACTGGCAAGGGTATAGTTATCCTTGGGGTTCAGATTGTAGAGGATGGTCTTTGGCAGCCCCCCGGCCTTCTCCATGGCGTCCAGCAGACCGGCAAGCTCCCTTGCGACGTTCATATCCGAGGCACTGTCGTAGCCCGTATCGGGACCGAGGCGGTCGAACATGGCGGTGTTGTTGTTTCGCAAAGCACCCACATGCAGCTGCATGGTCCAGCCCCGTTTGGCATACTCCCCGGCCAGAAAAACAAGTGCCTTGACCGTCTCTTCGCTGAAATCGTCCACCGCATGGTCGGACAGACGGCAGCCGTTGGCGTGGAAGAAGTCAATGTCCTTCACGATGGCGGGGTCCACTTTCTTCAGGTCGGGACGGAAGGCCGGGATGACACGCACAGCAAACTCGTCCTTAAGCTGACGGTGATGCTCCAGCGTATCGCCGGGGGCATCGGTAGTACATACCAGCTCCACATTGGAGCGCTGAATAAGGCCCCGGGCGGTAAAGCCGTCGGAGGCAAGACAGGCGTTGACCTGATCCCAGATGGCCTTGGCGGTCTTGGGAGACAGGGTCTCATCCACATCAAAATATCTCTTGAGTTCCAGATGTGTCCAGTGGTACATCGGGTTGCCGATCGTAAGGGGCACAGTAGCTGCAAAGGCCATCCACTTGTCATAGTCGTCCCCGTCACCGGTAATGAGCTGCTCGTCGATGCCATTGGTACGCATGAGACGCCACTTGTAGTGATCACCGCCCAGGAACAGCTCAGTGGCATTTTGGAACCGATGATCGTCCGCCATCATCTTAGGCGAGATGTGGCAGTGGTAGTCGATGATAGGCAGGCCCTCGGCATACTCGTGATAAAGCCGCTGGGCGGTCTTATTTTTCAACATAAAGTCATTCTGGATAAAGGACATATGTAGTTCTCCTTTCAATCAAGAAAACGATGGACCACGGGCCAGGCATCATCAGCATAGAACCGATGACCTTCCTTACCCTCCACAAATTCCACCCGGTCACCTTCACCCATGCTCGCATATGCCTTTTTTCCCATCTGATTGACCTGTCTGGCTCCGTCGATTTGGAAGCTCCAATCCGTCAGGCCGTGGACGTGGACATAGTATTTGGGCCAGGCCATGGCAATCAGGTCACTCATATCGAAATACTCTGCAATGTGAGGCACGAAGTTGCACACGCAGTGCCGATAGGCCCCGATGGAGGCGGTGTAGGCGCACAGGGCACTGGACGGCATCACAAGGACGAATCGGTCCTCCAGCGCCGCAGCGTAGGAAGTGGTCGTACCGCCGCCGGAGTTGCCCATGCAGCAGAGCTTCGTTGTGTCTACCCGGTCGGCAAAGGAACACTCCAGCACATCGACCAAGCGGGAGAGGTCCCACACACGCTCCCCGATGGTGGTGCGTCCCATGAGCAAAGCGGTCATTGAGGTCTCCTGACACTTCGGTCCGGTCTCGTTGCCTCCGCACTCACCCATGCCGCGCTGCTCCATGGCAACTGCCGCATAGCCCTCTTTCACGGCCCGGAGGCAGAAGTCCCGGTCGCCGCCGGCGATCATCTTTTCGTCCCCTTCGAATTTAGGCCGTCCAAGAGAAATGTGCATACCGGTGGAGTGACCCTGCAGGCAGATCATGACAGGCGGCTTTTCCACCCCGCGGGGCAGAAGCAGATGGCAGGGCACCCGGTAGCCCTCCTCACTTTGGAAGGTAAAACGCAGCTCAACGGCGTCGTCCAGCTCCCGCTCGTATTCGATCTGCAGGTCGGGATCCACCTTTTGAAACCGATCCATACCCAGCAGTTCAGATAGCTTCGCTCTGGCCTTCTGCTGCCATTGGGGCAGATTTTCGCCCTTCCAGCTCATGGAGGGCACGACCTGTTTCAGCCGCTGGCGGTTATGCTGGACTGCGGGTATAACGACCCTATTGTTCTCTGCATGGCTCATTCACACACGCTCCTTTCACGGCATAATCCTACCACAAGAAGTCCGTTGCCGCTACCAAACAACTGAGGTTTTTCAAAAAGTTTTACAGTTTTCTTGTCATTTCGCTTGATCTGTGTTAAACTACCGAAAAAGGAGGTGTGTGCCATATGCTGGACAAATCTCTGGGTCTGTATATTGACCGCAGCACACAGCAGGGCGCAACGGATATGCCCTCTATGCACGCACATAAATCCCACGAAATATACTATCTCATTTCCGGTCAACGCCGGTATCTCATCGGTCACACCATCTATGACGTGACTCCGGGCGATCTGGTCATTATCCCCCGCGGACAGCTGCACCGCACCGTATCCCCCCGGCCCATCGGCTATGAGCGGTATGTGTGCAACTTTCTGGAGGATCGCATCCGGCCTTTTATTCAAAACATGGGCCGTGAGGTATTTGACCGACTGATCGAATGCGGCTGTCTGCGCCTGCCCAGCCACATCGCCCACGGCGTACACCAGGATCTGGAACGGATGGAACAGGAGCTTACGGAACGACGGGAGGGCTGCGAGGCGGTGGTTTTGCATCTGCTGGAGGGCATCCTCATCCGTGCCATGCGTTACGGAACACCCAAGGAACCGCTTCACGGGGAAGGTGCGGACAAGGTGCAGGCCCTGGCCAGGTACATTGCGCTCAACTACGCCCAGCCCATTACCCTTGCCGACGCTGCCGCCATGGCCTGTCTGGAGGACACCTATTTTTCCAGACGCTTTAAGGCTCTGACCGGCTTTGGCTTTCAGGAGTATCTGACCCAGACCCGACTGCAGGCCGCCGAACGGCTGCTGCAGGACACCTCGCTGAGTGTGGGTGAGATCGCCGAACAGTGCGGGTTTTCCAGTGCAAACTATTTTGGAGACGTCTTTCATCGCTGGAAGGGCTGTTCCCCTTCCCAATATCGCAAGAAATAAGCTTCAAAACAAAAGCTGCCCAATGGGCAGCTTTTGTTTATGTCAGCGCAGCTGTTCCAGATAGTCGGAAAGCTCCACCGTGCAGCCCTCCTGTATGCTGCGGTTGGCCGCAACGCCCACCATAGCCGAGACCACACCGGCGTAGCTATCTGCACACTGGCCCAGAGGGTCGGGCCGGGTGGGGCCAAAGATCATGCGCAGCAGACGCTCGTCGCCGCCGCCATGGCCCTCTTTGATGCTCTCCAGTTCCACATTCTCCACACTTGCGTCCTCCCGAAGGATGACGATCCTTCTCATATCTGCCGTATCATTACTCCAGCTGTTGGCCAGAATGACACCCTTCTCTCCGGTGATGGTCATGCTGTAGCCCTCCCGGGTGGAGAACAGATTCATGCTGTAGGTCAGCAGTGCCCCCTTTTGGTACTGCACACTCACGGACAGATTGTCCTGAATGTCGGCATCGGGCAAAAAGCAGCAGGTATCCCGGATGTAGCCATCCTCCCCCTCAGCCTCGTAATACAAAGGCTTATTCATAGCGCCGCACTGAAGGCCCGAAGAGGTGCAGCGGTCTATACCGGGACACTGCGTACAGCGCTTGCCCAAAGACTTCTCCTCTTTAGCGTAGAAGGACTGCGTCCCCAAGGCACACACACGGGCCGGCTCATCCTCAAGCAGCCAGTTGACCACGTCAAAATGGTGGGTGCTCTTGTGCAGCAGCATGCCCTGAGAGAACTCCATTTTTCTGTGCCATCGCTTAAAATAGTCCGCTCCGTGGGTGCGGTCCAGGCAATACTCATAGTTGATTGCGTGTACCTTGCCGATCACGCCCTCCATCAACAATTCCTTGATCCGGGCAAAGTAGGGCATAAACCGGCAGTTGAAGGTCACTGTCACCTTGCGGTCGGTGCGCTTTTCTGCCTGTCGGATGGCAAGGCAGCGCTCAAAGGTGTTGGTCACCGGTTTTTCGCAGATGACGTCATAACCCTTTTCCATGGCCCGCACAATGTACTCATGATGCACATGGTCCACCGTGGTCACCAACACCCCGTCGGGGCGCTGTTCGTCCAGCATGGCATCAAAATCGTCATAAATGGTCATATCCTCCCCCACTGCGTCCCGGAACACCTTACATCGTGTCCGGTTAGGGTCAAATACACCTACAAGCTTTATGTCCTCCGGGAACATCTCCCTCAGACGCTTGACAAATAGTCTGTAGCACCGAAAGCTGGCGCCTGCGATCACATAACGCTTCATCCCGTTCCCTCCTTACTGAAACTGAGCCAGAACGTCCTCCGGCACTCTGGCCGCCGAATCCCTGTCACAGTAGACCGTCACATCGGGGTGCTCCTTCATCAGGGTGGCGGGCACCATGTTGGAGCGCTCTCCTGTCAGCATCTTATAAATGGCTTCGGCCTTGACGGCATGGGGCACGACACTGATAATCGTCTTGCACTCCATGATCTTCTGACAGGTCATGGAAATGGCCTGTTTGAAGGCCTCCTCCGGGGTGGCAAACCAGCCCTCGTGGATCTGCTGCTGAATGCAGCTGTCCGCCAGAGTGACCACCTTGTAGGCGTTTGGATCGTCGAAATCGGCCGGAGGATCGTTGAAGGCGATATGGGCGTTCTCCCCGATACCGATCAGACCCAAATCCACAGGCCGCTGGGCCAGCAGTTCGGTCAGCTCGGCAATGGTCTTGTCCGGGTCTGCCTGCCCGTCAATCAGGTAATAAGCGCCGGGGGTCACCACGTCTACAAAGCGCTCTCTCAGATACTTCTGAAAGCTGGCGGGATGCTCTGAGGATATACCAACATACTCATCCAGATGGAACATCTCCACCTTGCTCCAGTCCACGTTCTCTTTGACAAAGGCCTCAAAAAACGCAAACTGGGACGCACCGGTGGACAGCAGCAGACGGGGCTTCTCCCCCCGCGCGATGACCTCGTTGAGCACCTGGGCGGCGTGGGCGGCAGCGGCCTGTCCCATTTCCCCGGTCTGTTCAAACACTTTTACTTTCATATCTCATTTCCCCCCAAAAAGACTTGTTTTACTTCCATTTTCTCATCCAGCAGCACCAGATCGGCCCGCTTGCCCACCTCGATACTGCCCCGGTCGGTAAGTCCCATGACCCGGGCCGGGGTGGCCGAGAGCATCCGACTGACCGAAACAAGATCCACTCCGGTTCCCTCAAGCATAGTACGTAGCAGACGGTCCGTGGTGGCAACGCTGCCGGCAAAACTGGTACGGTCGGGCAGCTTGGCCACCCCATCCTCAAGGATCACATCCACACCGCCGTCCATCCGGCCCAGCTTGGTACAGCTACCATCAGGCAGACCGGCCCCTCGCATGGCATCGGTGACCAGACAGATTTTGTCCGTTCCCTTACATCGCAGCACAAGCTTCAGCAAAGCCGCCGGCAGATGTACTCCGTCGGCAATGAGCTCTACACTAAGTCTATCGTCATACAACCCGGCCTCCACCGCCCCGGCTACCCGGAAGGCGTTGACCCGGTGGGTCATGTTCATACCGGAATACAAATGGGTCATGAGGGTATAGCCCTCCTCTGCCGCCTGTTGAATCCGGTCAAAGTCCCCATCGGTATGTGCCACCGACATCACAAGCCCAAGCTCCCGGCCGACACGGGCCAATTCAAGACCACCCGGCAGCTCCGGTGCGGCGCTGATGCGCCGCAGATGCGGATAGCGTGAGACAAGCTGTCTGAGCTTATCCAGGTCGGGCAATTCCATGCAGTCCGTACTCTGTGCGCCGCATTGTATCGGTGACAGCCAAGGCCCCTCCAGATGGATCCCCGTCACATTTTGCTGCCGTCCGCTGTCAAACAGCCGCTCTATGCGCGCAAGAGCTCCATGGATGTACTCCCACCGATCGGTCATAGTGGTGGCAAACAGAGTGGTCGTACCGTGGGACAGATGGAATCGGGCGATCTGCTCCATCTCCTCCGGCTGTGCATCCATAAAGTCATAGCCCGCTCCGCCGTGGCAATGGATGTCAACAAACCCGGGCAGTAGCAAACCACCCTTTGCATCCTGCACCGTTCTCGCCCCGGGCTGAGGATCTGTCCCGATGTAATCTATGATTCCGTCGGTATAGCAGCAAATGCCGTCCCGGAGAATTCCATCCTCCAGAACAATGGACGCATTTATGATCTGACTGCGCATGGGATCACCTCACATATGCTTTGATTATGATGCAATTAATTACGTGCTGCAAGGGATTAATTGTGTTTTTCATTTTTATATTACACGATTATTGTCTTATCCTTTCTTTTATGTTATGTTAATACAAAAGAGGTGTGGCTTGTTATGATATTTCCCTACGGTGTTTTGTTAGAGCGAGGCGCAGTGCGTCAGGTAGACAGCCTGTCCATGCACGCCCACCCATACTGCGAGTTATTCTTTCTGCTGTCCGGACAGCGCCGGTATTTTGTAGATCACACGATCTATCAGGTGGAGCCGGGAGATCTGGTCATCATCCCTCCGGACCGTCTCCATCGAACCACCTACACCGGCAAGGGCAATTACGAGCGGTATCTGCTCAATTTTTATGCCCAGGAACAGGGCGCATTTATCCGTTCCATGGGACAGGAGACCTTTGACGCTCTCATGGCAAGGGGCTGTGTTTCCTTTTCGTCCGACATCAGCCGTCAGGTGCGCCAAACGATGGAGCGTTTGGAGTCTGAGCTGACCGCTCCCTCTGCTTATGCCCGAGTTATTGTTCCCCATCTGCTGCAGGATGTCCTGCTCTGCGCCCTGTGCCATGGTGTCAAAAAGGAGCCCTTCCATGGAGAAAACGCCAACGAAGTCCAGCAGGTGGCCCAGTATATTTCCCGGCACTATGACCAACCCATGACCCTCACCGATGCCGCCGCCATGGCCGCCATGGAGCCCACCTATCTTTCCAAGCGTTTCAAGGCCCTGACCGGCTTTGGCTTTTATCATTACCTGACCCATACCCGTCTTCAGGCTGCCGAGCAGCTGCTGCGGGATACACAGCTGTCCATGGGCGAGGTGGCCGAGCGCTGCGGTTTTTCCGAAGCAAACCACTTTGGCAATGTTTTTCGCCGATGGAGAGGCTGTTCCCCCTCTCATTACCGCCAGGAGCACAAGTAAAAGAGCAGCCGAGGGCTATGAAAACCTTCGGCTGCTTTTATGTGCTTTATTTGTTTTCCAGTACAAAATCCACGCAATCGGCAAAAACACGGGCACGGCGCAGATCACCGGCAAGATAGCGGTTTTCGTCGCCAAGTGCCGCCTTCACCTGCTCCAGCTCGTCCCGTGACAAAGTCACCTGCCCGGCCCGGGCCTTCACCTCGGTCGCAGACGACATATGACCGCCCATCGCCACCGCAAGATCCACATCCCCGGCATCGGAGCTAAGGATAACTCTGGGTGGGATCAGACCGCCCAGAGCGGCGCAGAGATCCAGGTCCCCGGCACCGACACCCAAAAGCAGACGGGTGAACGCTCTGCAGTAGTCCGGGGTATAGTCCAGCTCATCCCCGTTCCACAGCTTGTCTGCCATGAGGGCAATGGAGGCCGGCAGGGTGCGGTCGTAGTGGCTGTATTGGGCCGCATTGCCGTACTCCCACGCACACAGCTCGCTGCCCGTGATCCTGTGGGCAAGGGCGGGGTCTATCCCCGGCCGCCTGTCCCAGCGCCAGTCCCGGATGGTCTGCTCAGACATATACTCATCCATATCGGCATAGGTGTCCATATAGTAGGAGTTGATAAGGGTATAGCCCATCTCCAGCTGGCCCTGCAGGCTGCCGCCGACGGGACCGCGGCCGGGCTTATCGTAGTGGCGCCAATACTGCCCGATGACCCCGTCCACGGGCAGAGGCCGGGGCCGGTCGGGGTCGATCTGGTCGGTCCAGAAGATCATGGTGCGGCCACGGGCACGCACCATATCATAGAGGCGGCGCAGGACGTAGTAGTACTCCTCCTGCATGTCCGCAAGGCCCTCACGCTCCCGCAGGGCACGGCACTTGACGCAGTCATCCCAGTGGCACAGCTGATTGAGACCGGGAATATCCGGAAAGTACAGCTCATCGCCGCCGATGTGGAAGTATCGGCCGGGGAACAGCTCGCACACCTCACCAATGACGCTGTCCATCCACTCAAAGATGCCCTCACTGCCCGGACACAGGACCCAGGGGCTTGCAAAATTGCCGCCGTCGGCATCCTTGCAGCGCAGCTCGTCCGCCACCGTGGTCATGGATATGGCATGGGCAGGCAGATCGTACTCCGGGATGATTGTAAGGGCCAGCACATCGCAAAGCTCCACCAGCTGTCTCATCTGCTCCTTGGTGTAGGCCCCTTCCCAGATGACTCCCTGAGGCACGCTGTCCAGCTCCACGGCGACCCCCTGTGCATCGCACAGGTGCAGGTGCAAGATGTTCATACGGGCCTTGGCGGCAAGGATCACGTCGTCGATCAGCTTCTCATAGGGCCGGATGCCACGGGCAAGATCCAGCATAATGCCACGGTGGCTGCATACCGGAGCATCGTAAATATCTGTGTCAGGGACGCTGAGGCCGCCTTCCCGCCGGCAGACCAGCTGAGACAGCACCGCAAGGGCATTGCGCAGACCGGCGTAGTCGGTACAGGCGATCTGTACCTGACCGGCCTCCACCTTCAGCCGGTAGCTTTCCGGGCCCATACTGCCGTCCGGACGGACGCAAATATCCCCCTGTCCGGCGGTGACCGCCGCCTCACACTGGGGCAGAAACAGTTCCAGCGCACGACATGCCTTACGGGCCATACCCTCCGGGGCGCTGAGGGTCACTTTGGGGCCGAAGGCTGCATCGTGCCCTTTATATGTACACTCTTTTACTCTGGGAATCATTCTGCACACCCCCCTGTTCCGGTTTGCAATTCGGTTGTCGCATTAACACAAGGTGCGTACACATACCTGTATTTGTATATGTACGCACCTTATAAAGCTTTAGTTGAGTTTGTCCATGCCGATCTTTATGCGGCGGATGACCTCGTCACGGCCCAGAATGTGGCACAGCTCCACAGCGCCGCCGGGGGTAACGGCCTTGCCGGCGATGGCAATACGCAGAGGCCACATGAGGGTGGCGTTCTTCACGCCCAGCTGCTCGGCCAGAGCGATGAGCGCATCGTGGATGGGCTCCTGCTCCCACTTGTCCAGGCCCTCCAGCACAGGCAGGGTCTTGGTCAGCATGTCCAGAGAGACCTCGTCGTTGGTCTTGGACTTCTTGTTGGTAAACAGCTCCTTGTCGTACTCGGGCAGGGCATCGAAAAAGTCGACCTTTTCGGGGATCTCGGTGAGCTTTTCACACCTGGCCTGCAGAAGGCCGGCGATCTGGGCGGTGTCAAAGCGCTCGTCCTTCACCGCCTGACGAATATAGGGCTCGGCTACTCTGGCAAAGTCGGCAGGCTCCATGGACCGCAGGTAGGTGGCGTTGAAGTGGGTGAGTTTTTCGATGTCGAAGATGGCGGGAGACTTGGAAATGCCGGCAATGTCAAAGGCCTTTGCCAGCTCCTCCAGAGAGAAGATCTCCTGCTCGGCGATTTCGCCTCTGGGCGACCAGCCCAGCAGCGCCACATAGTTGAGGATAGCGGGAGTGATATAGCCCTGATCCTTCAGATCCTCGTAGGAGGGGTCACCGTGGCGCTTGGACATTTTGTTCTGGGCGTCACGCATAACGGGAGAGCAGTGCACATAGGTGGGCACGTCCCAGCCAAAACCCTGATAGAGCAGGTTGTACTTGGGTGCGGAGGACAGATACTCGCTGCCGCGCACCACATGGGTAATGCCCATGAGATGGTCGTCAATGACGTTGGCAAAGTTATAGGTGGGCAGGCCGTCCCGCTTGATGAGCACCTGATCGTCCAGCTCTTTGTTTTCCACGGTGATGTCACCGAAGGAGATGTCGTGGAAGGTGGTGGAGCCCTCGTGGGGGATGCGCTGACGGATGACATAGGGCTTGCCGGCAGCCAGATTGGCGGCCACCTCCTCGGCACTCATGTCACGGCAGGGGTCATCCCCCCGGTTAAAGTCACCGGAATCCTCCTCGGACTCGGTCTTTTCGCAGAAGCAATAGTAGGCGGCACCCTTCTCCACCAGCAGCTCGGCAAACTGCTTGTACAGATGGCGGCGCTCGGTCTGGATATAGGGGCCAACAGGGCCGCCCACATCGGGGCCCCCGTCATGGGTCAGGCCGCACTCAGCCATGGTGCGGTAAATGACCTCGGTTGCGCCCTCCACAAGACGGCCC
>JAZOBP010000044.1:0-5995 GCA_045596065.1 Lawsonibacter sp.
GCCTGACCCACGGCTGGTCCGTGGTCGGCGAGGGCCGTGCCATGCACAAGTCTCTGGGCAACGGCGTTGACCCCGCCGACATTGTGAAGAAGTACGGCGCCGACCTGCTGCGTCTGTGGGCCGGCTCCGCCGACTATCACGTGGACGTGCGCTGCTCCGATGCTATCTTCAAGCAGCTGTCCCAGAGCTATCTGAAGTTCCGCAACACAGCCCGCTACTGCTTGGGTAACCTGGCCGGCTTCGATGCGGATAACCTGGTGGCTCCCGCCGATATGCTGGAGCTGGACCGCTGGGCGGTGACCAAGCTCAACGAGCTGACTGAGAAGTGCTTCAAGGCCTATGACGAGTATGAGTTCCACTCCGTCTCCCACGCCATCAACGACTTCTGCGTGGTGGAGCTGTCCTCCTTCTATCTGGACATCATCAAGGATCGCCTGTACTGCGAGGACACCGATGGCCTCAGCCGCCGCTCCGCCCAGACCGCCCTGTGGCTCATTCTGGACACCATGACCAAGCTGTTTGCTCCCATTCTGGCCTTTACCTGCGACGAGATCTGGCAGGCTATGCCTCACAAGGCCGGGGACGACGCGCGCAACGTGGTGCTCAATCAGATGAATCAGCCCTTTGCCGACTACGCCCTGTCCGCCGACCGGATGGCCAAGTGGGATCGCATCATCGCCATCCGTGACGCTGTCAACGGTGCTTTGGAGGCCGCCCGCAACGCCAAGGAGATCGGCAAGAGCCTGGAGGCCAAGGTGGCCCTCACCGTGGCTGCTGAGGACGCCTTTGTGGCCGAGTTGGACGGCGAGTATCTGGCCGACCTGCTCATCGTCTCTCAGGTTGCGGTCACCGTGGGCAGCGAGCTGGCTGTCAGCGTTGTTCCCGCCGAGGGCGCCAAGTGCGAGCGCTGCTGGAAGAACCACATCAAGGTGGGCAGCCACGCCGATCACCCCGGCCTGTGCCCCCGCTGTGCCGCTGTGGTGTCCGCCATCGACCCCGCTCTGCTGGCTGAATAATAATTATAAAACAAGCCGTCCGAAGCAAACGCTTCGGACGGCTTGTTTACATGTGGGGTATGCGTCGCAAGGCCTTCCTTTACACAAGGGAGCCGCCTTTTTTCTGTGCTTCCAGATATTCTTCCATGACCTTGAGAACGAGGTTTGCGACACTGCGTCGTTCTTTTTCAGCCTGGATCTCCAGTTGCTTCTTGAATTCAGATGTCATACGGATGCTGATTTGGGTGTCTGTCTTTGCCATATTCAGCCCTCCTTTGTAAAACATCATATCGCATTGCCCTTCTTTGTGGTTGACATTCTTTGCGCTTCTTTGGTATGCTATGCACAAAAGAAGAAAGAAGGGATAATATGGAAGAAGAAAAACTGACCGCGGAGCAGTATCATCAGCTGTACCTGCGAGCCTTTGCCCGGTTGGAGGACATTGCCCGTATGGCAGAGGAGGCTATGCAGGAATTGGAGGAGCTCCAGCTGCGCATGGGGGACGACCCGGAGCAATAACAAGTCAAACCGCCCGGAACTGAATCCGGGCGGTTTTTATATAAAATCAATTGTATTTCCTGCAAAAAGGGTGTAAACTGGTAGGGCATTTATCCTCTTAAGGAGACTCGGCTATGACATATATCTTGTTTGCCCTTCTGGGCGTTGGCCTGATCGGCCTTGATCAGTGGGTCAAGGCGTGGACGGTGGCCGCCTTTGCCCCTCCTCTGGTGGCCGGCGGCTCGACCATGGATGACCCCATCCCCTTTTTGCCCGGTGTGGTAGAGCTCACCCGGGTGCACAATACCGGTGCCGGCTGGTCCAGCTTTGCCGGCTGGCGGTGGTTTTTGGTGGGCGTATCTACGGTCATCGTGATCACCGTTCTCATTCTGCTGTTTCGCCGTGTCATTCGCCATCCCATGGGGGTGACCGCCTGCGTGCTGGTGGCCGCCGGCGGCATTGGCAATATCATCGACCGGGTGCGGCTTGGCTATGTGGTGGATATGTTCCACTTTGAGTTCTGGCCCTCCTACCCGGTGTTCAACGTGGCAGACATCTGTATCGTTGTGGGCGGCGTTATGGCTGCCGTGTACTATATCTGGCTCTACGATAAATACGATGCGAGGAAGAAGCCCCATGGAGATGCGGACGCTCCAACCGAATAAAGAGGACACCGGCAAGCGTGTGGATGCGTGGCTGGCCGCGCAGGAGCTTGGTCTGACCCGTTCGGCAGTCCAGCGGCTGCTGGAGGAGGGCAGCATCTGCTGTGAGGGCCGCCCCCTGTCCAAAAACTATAAGCTGACCGGCACCGAGACCATAGAGATCACCCTGCCTCAGCCCGAGGCGGTGGACATTGTTCCTCAGGACATCCCTCTGGATGTGGTCTTTGAGGATGAGCATGTGGTCGTGGTCAATAAGCCCGTGGGCATGGTGGTGCATCCGGCGCCCGGTCACCCCGACGGCACGCTGGTCAATGCACTTTTGCATCACTGCGGCACCTCTCTGTCCGGTATCAACGGCCAGCTGCGGCCGGGCATCGTCCACCGCATCGACCGGGACACGTCGGGACTTATTATCGTGGCGAAGAATGACGCAGCCCATCTCGGTCTGGCGGAACAGCTGCAGGATCACTCGCTGGCCCGTACCTATCTGGCCGTGGCCGTGGGCGGCTTTCGGGAGGACGAGGGCACCGTGGACGCCCCCATCGGCCGTCACCCCGTGGATCGCAAAAAAATGTCCATCGACCGCAAAAACGGCCGCCGGGCGGTCACCCATTGGCAGGTGCTGGAGCGATACAACGGCTATACATTAATAATGTGCCGGCTGGAGACCGGCCGCACCCATCAGATCCGTGTGCATATGGCCTCCATCGGCCATCCCCTGCTGGGGGATGTAGTTTACGGAGCCAAAAAGCCATGGCCCGGCCTTGCCGGACAGTGTCTCCACGCCAAAAAGCTTAGGTTTGTCCATCCTGCCACCCATCAGTCGGTGGAGGTGGAGTGCCCCCTGCCGGACTGGTTTGAGGCGGTGCTGGAAAAACTGCGCAAAAGCATATGAAAAGCTGTGCATCTGTCGATGCACAGCTTTTTGTTACGCATCTTCATCCTCGCCTTCGAGGAAGTAGCTTGCCTCCATGTCTGCCGTGGCCAGAGCAAAGGCCAGAGGATATTTCTGCAGAGCCTGACCCACCGTCCGGGGATCCTCCGTGCCGGAAAAGCCCATGTGCCAGCGGATGGCCATGGCCTCCTCCCGGGACAGGCGGACAAAGCCGTTGACGATGTAAACGGACTTTTCGCCGTGGCCGTAGGGCAGCGGATCGTCAAAGGTGTAGGTGGGCACAGACTGCCATTTGCCGTTGGCGTCCTTGACGTTGCGGGTGCCGGGCTTATAGCAGCCCACCTTGCACACGTCGTGGAGCAGGGCCACAAGGGCAACGGACTCATCGCTGTACTCCAGTCCGTACAGCTCCTGCACACGCTCCCGGGCCAGATAGTCCACCAGACAGTGGTATACATTTAAACTATGCTCGCACAGACCGCCGGCATAGGCCCCGTGATAACGGGCAGAGGCCGGGGCGGTAAAAAAGTCGCTTTTATTTTCCAGATAGTCCAGCAGGGCGTCGGCACCCGGACGGGTGATGTGCTGGCGAAAAATATCAATAAACTCTTCTCTTGCGGACATGCAAGATCCCTCCTTTATATATAGTCATCTGACTTGAAGACAGTATAGCATAGCAATCGTCCAAAAACCAGTACTCACACAGGAAAATTGTGCGTTTCCATGAGCTTGGCCACAAGAACTTGTGCCCCAAAAAAGAAAGTAAAGAAAGTTTGAAAAAATGCTTGACACACACGGGTGAGTGTAGTATGATAGCCAAGCGCCTGTATGGGCGCAGTCTGCGATGATGCGGGAGATTGCTCAGCAATGAGGTAACTTCCGCGGAGTATGTCCGTGAATCGGGCGGCTGAGGAATGTCTGTGCACGCGTATATCGCCAAGCAGAAAGAACCGGCCGGCTTATGTCTTGCCGGTTTTCATTCTGGCCTGGAGTGATACGCACGAAACAGTGGGCAGACAGACTTCACCGTACGAAGCGTGACAGGACAACAAAACGTCACTTCGTATGTAATTAAGGAGGAAACAACCAATGGCAGCTCAGAAAGAAATGATCCGCATCCGCCTGAAGGCCTACGACCATCAGCTCATCGACCAGTCCGCTGAGAAGATCGTCGAGACCGCCAAGCGCACCGGCGCTACCGTGTCCGGTCCCATTCCCCTGCCCACCAAGAAGGAGATCGTCACCATCCTGCGTGCCGTCCACAAGTATAAGGACAGCCGTGAGCAGTTTGAGCGTCGTACTCACAAGCGCCTGATCGATGTGATCAAGCCCTCTCCCAAGACCGTCGAGGCTCTGATGAGTCTGGAGCTTCCCGCTGGCGTGGAGATCGAGATCAAGCTGTAATCGCTCATCTTTTTCCGTTGTGCTGCGTTGAGCCGCCTTGCCGTACAAAAAGTACTGCCTGCGGCGGCACGCCTTGCCCAACGTAAAAATCTGCACGATTATATACTGTATCTCACCTAACTTTGTGTACCCACAGCCCATCGCTTGATTGAGATGGGCGGGTCATGTTGGCAAACCAATGGCAGCCAATGGCCAAGTTTGTCAACCAATAACCTTTATAATAGGAGGAAACAAGTCAATGGAAAAGGCAATCATCGGCAAGAAGGTCGGCATGACCCAGATCTTCAACGAAGCCGGACACGCCGTTCCCGTGACCGTCATCCAGGTCGGCCCCTGCACCGTGGTGCAGAAGAAGACCAAGGAGAAGGACGGCTACGAGGCAGTCCAGCTGGGTTATGAGACCGTCCCCGAGCGCAAGCTCACCAAGGGTGAGGTTGGCCATCAGAAGAAGGCCGGCATCACCGAGTTCAAGAAGGTGCTCAAGGAGTTCGCTCTGGACACCGCCAAGTACGAGGTGGGCGATGTGCTCACCGCTGAGATCTTCGCTGAGGGCGATCGCGTTGACGTGACCGGCATCAGCAAGGGTCACGGCTTCCAGGGCGTTGTCAAGCGCCATGGCGCCGCCATCAAGCGCATGACCCACGGCGGCGGCCCCGTCCACCGTCATCAGGGCTCTCTGGGCGCCGGCACCTCTCCCGGCCACATCTTCAAGGGCCGTGACGGCGCCGGTCAGATGGGCAACGAGCAGGTCACCGTCCTCAATCTGGACATCGTTCAGGTTGACACCGAGCTGGGTGTTGTCGCCGTTCGCGGTGCTGTCCCCGGCCCCAAGGGCGGCGTGGTCAGCGTGCGCAGCTCCGTGATCAACGTCAAGGAGAAGGGCGCTTCCGCCGGCATCAGCAACAACCCGCAGAAGGCTTCTGCCCGTGTCAATCCCCAGAAGGCTTCCGCCCGCAACATGTAAGGAAAGGAGAGTATGAATCATGCCTAAAGCAAATGTGTTTAACATGGCCGGCCAGCAGGTCGGTGAGATCGAGCTCTCCGAGGCCATCTTCGGCATTGAGCCCAATCAGGTGGTTGTCCATGAGGTCGTTAAGAATCATCTGGCCAACTGCCGTCAGGGTACTCAGTCCGCTCTGACCCGCGCCGAGGTTTCCGGCGGCGGCAAGAAGCCCTGGCGTCAGAAGGGCACCGGTCACGCCCGTCAGGGTTCCACCCGTGCTCCCCAGTGGACTCACGGCGGTATCGTGTTCGCTCCCAAGCCCCGCGATTACAGCTACTCCCTGAACAAGAAGGTCAAGCGTCTGGCTCTCAAGTCCGCTCTGTCTGCGAAGGCTGCCGAAGGCAACGTCATCGTGGTTGACGGTCTGGAGATGGCTGAGATCAAGACCAAGACCATGAAGGGCTTCCTGAACGCTGTCGGCGCCAAGAAGACCGTCATGATCACTCCCGAGGTCAACGAGAACGTGGTCAAGTCCGCCCGCAACATTCCTGGCGTGGTGACCACCACCGCTAAAGTCGGATCGTAGCCATGTCGTTCT
>JAZOBP010000045.1:0-2871 GCA_045596065.1 Lawsonibacter sp.
CCGGTGTCGCCCATCATGGTCTCGGGACGGGTGGTAGCCACCACCAGATAGCCGGAGCCGTCGGTGAGGGGGTAGCGCATATGCCACATATGGCCGGGCTTGTCCTTATACTCCACCTCGGCGTCGGACAGAGCGGTGGTACACTTGGGGCACCAGTTGATGATGCGGCTGCCCTTGTAGATCAGGCCCTTTTCGTACAGGGAGACGAACACCTCACGCACGGCCCTGGAGCAGCCCTCGTCCATGGTAAAGCGGCTGCGCTCCCAGTCACAGGAGGCGCCCATCTTCTTCTGCTGGGCTACGATGCGGTCGCCGTACTTGTTCTTCCAGTCCCACACACGGTCCAAAAATTTCTCACGGCCCAGATCGTAACGGGTCAGGCCCTCCTCGACTCGCAGTGCCTCCTCCACCTTGATCTGGGTGGCGATGCCGGCGTGGTCGGTGCCGGGCAGCCACAGGGCGGAATAGCCCTGCATACGCTTAAAGCGGATGAGGATGTCCTGCAGGGTGCAGTCCATGGCGTGGCCCATGTGCAGCTGACCGGTGACGTTGGGGGGCGGCATGACGATGGTAAAGGGCTTCTTGGCCGGGTCACGGTGGGCCCGGAAGCAGCCGTTCTTTTCCCAGGCCTCGTAGATACGGGACTCTACCTCTTGCGGCTCATAAATCTTGGGCAGTTCTTTCATAGCAATACACTCCTTTTCGGGGCACAAAAAACGCCCCAAGTCTTAGACTCAGGGCGAACCAGACGATCGTCGGACAGCCGGGAGCGGATGAGAAAACAAGAATAGCTCGTCGCAGACAATACCAAAACCACAGAGCAATACTTTGTGTATTGCCGAGGATTTTGGTGAAGTATGCGGCGAGATAGGCCGTTTTATCACCGTGACCCGGTTGTACGGGGATTGTCCTATAAATCCGCGGTACCACCTGAATTTCTCCTTGCGGAGACACTCGTTGCCTCTGTAACGGGAGGACCCGCCGTTTCTTACTGTGTTCGGAAACGAAGCTCCGGGACGACTTCTGCCGCATTGAAGTCCGCCTTGCACCAGACCGGCGGCTCTCTGCACTTCAAGAGGGGGCGTACTGCTTCCCATCCAAGCCTTTTACAAGTGACAATTATAGGTTATCGTACCCGTTTTGTCAAGTATTTGGCCTCACTTTGCCTCTTTCCAAACCACGGGTTTGAACTCCTCCCCGGCCACCAGCGGCTCCACCGTACCGGCGGACACGTCCACGATACGGGCGATAAAGTCCTCGGCACGCTCCTCAGGCAGCAGCAGGGAGAGCACCACGTCGGCGCCGTAGTCGATGTTGTCCACCACGCCGTCATAGGCCAGCGCCTCCCGGCGCATGGTCTCAAACTGGTTGTAGGTACAGGGCAGCTCCATGGCCACCCAGCGGCGCACCACGCTGACGCCGGCCGCATCCAAAGCGTCCTTGGCGCTCTGGGTATAGGCACGCACAAGACCGCCGGCCCCCAGCAGAATACCGCCGAAATAGCGTGTGACCACACAGCACACATTTTCGATGCCCTCACGCTGAAACACGTTGAGCATGGGCTGACCGGCGGTTCCCTGCGGCTCGCCGTCGTCGGAATAGCGCACCGCCCCGTCCCGGATGATGTAGCACCAGCAGTGATGGTTGGCGGCGTGGTCGTGCTTGCGGGCGGCCTCGATGCAGGCACGGGCCTGCTCCTCGCTGTCCACCGGCCACACCCGGCCAATGAACTCCGAGCGTTTTTCCACCAGTCTGGCCTCACTGCGCCCGGTGGGGATATAGTATTCGGTCACGGGTATCACCTCACATACAAAGATAAGAGAAGCAGATTGAAGAGCGAAGAGTGGAGAGTGGAGATTTTGCCGCAAGCCAAAGGAGACGCCGCTTGGCGCTCCCTTTGGGAGAGCTGTACCCGTAAAGGGCACGCCATGTCCGTAAGGCGGCGTAGCCGCCAACGGCTATGCTGTCTGCGAAGCAGACTGAGAGGGTTATAGAATTTGCGAGGACAAGACGGAGAAGGCATATCGAACAGGCGTAAGCCCGTATGTCGAGGACACCCGTCCCGGGTGTCCCTACGGCGCATCCTTCGGTCTGCACTGCACCTCTTCACTCTTCACTCCTCACTCTTCACTCTTCCCACGGCTCCATAGGCTTCGTCCAGCCCTCCACCAGCGGGCCAAGCTGTCCAATGGTCCGGGGGGTACACACCGCCACCACGTCGATGGTCTCGGAATAGTCCACCTTCTCCACCTTGGCCTCCCTGTAGAGGGTCTCCAGAATACCGCCCTTATCGTAGGGTAGGTGAATGGTCACCCGACGGGCGCCGCTGTCCAGCCGCTTGCCGATGGCGGCCAGCAGCCTGTCCAGCCCCTCCCCCGTCCGGGCGGAGACGGCCACCTTGTCCTCTCCGTGGGGCAGGATGTCGCCCACCCACAGATCGCACTTGTTAAAGACCTCCAAACGGGGGGTCTGCTCAGCGCCCAGCTGATGGATGAGGTTGTCCACCACCGCCGCCTGATCCCGCCACTCGGGGTTGGAGGAATCGATGACGTGGAGCAGCAGATCGGCAAACTCCAGCTCCTCCAGCGTGGCCTTAAACGCCTCCACCAGATGGTGGGGCAGCTTGGAGATAAAGCCCACGGTGTCCGAGATGAGCACCGTGCAGGTGTCGGAGATCTCCAGCGTGCGGGTGGTGGTATCCAGGGTATCGAACAGGCGGTTGTTGGCCGGGATGTCCGAGCCGGTAAGCTTGTTGAGCAGGGTGGACTTGCCGGCGTTGGTGTAGCCCACGATGGCGACCACGGGCACCTCATTTTTGATGCGGCGCTCCCGCTGTACCCCACGCACACGGCGCACGTCCCGCAGCTCCTC
>JAZOBP010000046.1:0-2657 GCA_045596065.1 Lawsonibacter sp.
ATTTATGCCATTATACTCCTTTTGGAGGTCGATTTGCAATGGCAATTGCCGTGTCTTTGTTCATTCCTCTTGTATTTTTTTCACCTATGCGTTAAAATATCATAAAATCACTTCACGGAGGTCTTTTATGAAGCGTATTACTTCTCTTATTTTGTGCCTTTCTCTGGTGTTATCCCTGTGTGTGACAGGTGCATGGGCGGCCGAAACGAACACCGCTCCTCAAAATATCTGCTCTACACAGGCATGGCAGGTACTCAAACTGACCAACAAACAGCGTCTTGCCAATGGCCTGCTTCCTTTGTCCACCTTTGGCCTGATCCAGCAGGCGGTGGATGTGCGTGTGAGTGAGGTTACCAAGCGTTTTTCTCACATGCGGCCTGACGGCACCGACCCGTACACGGCGCTGACACAGGTTGGTCTGAGCTATTCCAGCTCCGGCGAAAACATCGCCGCCGGGCAGACTTCCCCTTCCAGCGTCATGAATGCATGGATGAACAGCGACGGCCATAAGCAGAACATCCTTGATCCTGTTTATACTCATGTAGGTATTGGTTACACCAATAAGCCCTGCACCATCGTCACCGAGACGGGGGTTGGTCAGATCAGCCACGGCTGGGTCCAGCTGTTTATGAACAAGGACTGCCGCTTCACCGCTATTACCCCCTCCCAGACCTCCCTCACCATTGAGGACGGCAGCACGCTGGAGGAGCTTGATCTCTATCTCACCCTCACCTGCTCCGTCCATGGCGACTGCTATATGCCCCTGCTGGATCAGATGTGTCAGGGCTACGACCCCACGGTCACCGGTGCACAGACCGCTACCGTCAAGTACGACATGCTGACTGCTCAGATTAAGATCAACCATTCCTCGTCCGATAACAGCGGCTCTTCCGGCGGCATTGTGTTCCCCGGCATCGGCGGTAATACCGGCGGCACAGGCGGAGGCAGCACACGTCCACCCACAGGCGGGTCCTCCTCCGGCAGCGACACCTCCACCCCCACTGTGACAAACGCCCCCGACCTTTCCGACGCTTCCGATTGGGCTGTCAACTGGATCAATCAGGCTCATGGGCACGCTCTCCTGTCCGACATTAACCTTAGCGGCTACAGCAAGGACGTGACCCGACTGCAGCTTGCCGATTTGGCAGTTTGCCTTGCGGAACAGCTTACCGGCAAAACCATCTCCCCTGCTGCCGACAGCAGCTTTACCGACACGAAAGAGCTTTCCATCCTCAAGGCGAAAGCCGCAGGCATTGCCGCCGGCTACGAAGTAAACGGCAAATACGAGTTCCGTGCCCAAAACCCCATCACCCGTGAGGAGATCTGCGTCATGCTGGCCCATGTGGACGACTACATCAAGGCCAACGGCGGCAAAGGTCTGACCGATAACACCACCCAGATCAAGGCAGACTTTCTCGACCGTTCTGCCGTTGCAGACTGGGCTGTCAAGCAGGTGGCTCTTATGACCAACAACTCCATCATGGGCGGCAAAGCTACCGACACCGGCAACGCCATCGCCCCCAAGGATAACACCACCCTGCAGGAGGCCGTTACACTTGCGGTCAAACTGTTCGATAAAAACTAAAGAACACAGCATAATAACAGCCATCCCGAACTGTACTGCTCGGGATGGCTGTTCTTGTATGAAATATTCTATTAGCCGGGAGGCCAAGTCATATCACGGCCGCCAAGCACATGGAAGTGGAGATGGAACACAGACTGACCGGCAGCGGCGCCGATGTTGGACACCACACGGTAGCTGTCAATGCCCAGCTCCTTTGTCACCTTGGCAATAACGGTGAAGATATGGGCCACTACCTCTGCATTGGAGGCATCCACAGCAGAGACCGAAGCAATATGCGCCTTGGGAATGACCAGAAAATGCGTCGGTGCCTGAGGGTCAATATCGTAAAACGCAAGGCACTTGTCGTCCTCATACACCTTGTTGGAAGGGATATCCCCCTTTATGATCTTACAAAACAGACAGTCGGACATGATTTGACCTCCTCTTACAGACCCAGGGCCTGAGAAACGATGTTGTCCACCATAGCCAGAGCATCGTCCAGCTTGACCACGTCGGAGCCGCCACCCATGGCGCTGTCGGGCTTGCCGCCGCCCTTACCGCCGCAGACAGGGGTAATGGTACGGATGATGTCACCGGCCTTGACACCCCTGGCAACAGCGTCCTTACCGCACACGGCCAGGAAGGTAATCTTGCCCTCGTTGACCGCAGCCAGGACGGCCACGATATTGCCCGCCTTATCACGGAGCATGTCGCCCATCTGACGCAGGCGGTTGGCATCGGCATCGGCCACGGTAGCAGTAAGCACCTTCAGACCGCCCACCTCATGGGTACCGAAGAGCAGACGCTCGGTCTCGCCGGCAGCCTCACGTGCCTTGTACTTCTCCACGGCCTGCTGCAGCTTCTTGATCTCAGCCATAGCGGCTTCGGCCTTTTCGATGACCTCAGCGGGCTTAGCCTTGAGGGCAGCAGCGGCATGGAAGAGCATCTGCTGATTGTGATTCATGGTGTCAAGGGAGACCTTGCCGGTGGTGGCCTCGATACGGCGCACACCGGAGGCCACGGAGAACTCGCTGGAAATGTGGAACACACCCACCTTGGCGGGGTTGTTCAGATGAGGACCGCCGCAGGACTC
>JAZOBP010000047.1:0-4219 GCA_045596065.1 Lawsonibacter sp.
CAAAAAAAGAATACCAAGACATAACCACCGGCAGCTGCGGTTGCAGCTTCCGTTTTTCTTAACCAATGGGCTCAAAGGCCTCTACCAAGGTCTTGATGGTGTTTATCTCCTCCTCGGTCACCGGCCGGTCGAAGTCACAGAATTTGCTCTCCAGCACGCTGTTACCAGTAAGCATCCGATACCACAGCAGGCCCAGCGCATAGCGCCCGGCACCGAGACTGGCATGGTAGGTATCCCGCTGGACGCTCTCAAAGCCGGCGGCCAGCATATTCTGAAACAGCTGACCGGAGGGGATGATGCCGTCTGCGTGAACAGCCTCCGCCGCCTGAGCATAGGCCCTTTGGAGGTCGGCAAACATGTCCCGGTGGTCGGCATAGCCGGCAGACAGGAGCATCTCGCTGCCCTGCTCGTAGGCCCAGGTCTGGTGCACCACCAGTCTGGCCTTGGGCTGGCACTTGCGCACGTAGGCGCACAGCTGCTCCATATAGGGGTGGTAGGTGTCCGCCTTGGGACTGCGGCCGCTCTGCTGCTGGACGGTGACCACGTCCCACTCCCGGTTGAGCAGCGCTTCCTTTATAGAAACATGAAAGCCTGTGCTCATGCCATTATAGACCAGCACGTAGTCATGGCTGTCCGAGAGCATATTGCGGTAGTGCCGCTCCAGAGAGCAGCCGCCGATAAACAGGCTGGCCACCGACAGGGTAACGCCCGCCTCACGGGCGATTTGATGCAGATAGCGGGTGGCGTCGCTGGAAAAGCTGTTGCCGATTGCAAGAATGTTCATATGTGTCCTCCCCCTAACGACATACAAATCTCAAAATACCAGTCGATACATATCAAAAATATGTAGCTTTTTGGTGCGGAAGGTGGCGTAGCCGCTGCGCCAGGTAAACTTCACCGGGGTCTCGTCAGGCAGCAGCTGAATTTGACGTGGCTCACGCTCGCACCGGACGGAGATCCGGAAGGACGGAACATCCGGGACGTGCATGCGCTCATTATGGTTCACCACATGAATCAGCCGCTCTCCCTCTGCGTCAAAGACCACTGTCTCGACAGATTCCGGGGCGTCGGTACGGATGAGGAAGTCCCGCTTCCCCTCAAAGACCAGGCTGAGCAGGATCTCGCCGTAGTCCTCCAGCTCCATACCCTCCATAGGTAGGGCACTCCACACCACGCGGCCCTTTCCATAACTGCGGACAACCACCGCCGGGATGCGAGTGCTGCGTCCGGGCGGGTCGGAATGGATGGAGGCAAAGGCGATGGAGTCCGGCTCCGTGTAGGGCAGGGTGATAGTAGCCACCACCGTTTGGGGATTCACCCCCTTGACGATGGGGGTGGAGACCTTTTCAAAAAACAGGGGATACTTGGCGTTGAAGCCGTGGAATCTGCGTTCATAGCGCTTCTTGGGGGCAACATAGATCATGTTTTCTGCGGTATAGCCCTCCAGCTCACCGCCTACAAGCTCCGCCAGCAGCACAGGGTTGTCTGCACCGCTGAAATACAGAGTGCCGCCCTGACGCACATAGTCGATCAGCCGTTCTGTATCACCCGTCTCCGTCTCCTTGAGGACGGGTGCAAACAGGTAGGGATAATTCAGGTGAGACCAGCTGCCGGTAACGGCGTAGGGGATATGGTGCTCGGTAAAGGTCCGGGCACAGCCCACCATGCATCGATTGGATGTGAACACTTCATTGCTTTTGGGATCATTGCCCACGTCATGGCCGCTGCGAACCCCGAGATAAATACCTACATCGGCACTCAGAGTCCCGCGGTAGTAGGGCTCATAGGGCTTGACAAAGGAGAATGCCCTGCGCAGCTCATCATACACACGGCTGTCCATCGTGCCCACAGGGTCGATGGCGTCTATGACCATGGATGCACCGTGATTGGCCGCCGTGATGGCAAGCTCCGTGCGCAGCTCGTCCTGAGATTTGCTCATAGTATGGGTGCGCAGGGCGGGCTTGCACCGGGAGAACATGTATTCGTAGGGCTGATTGCGGGTGGCGCTGTAGTAGAGCTTACACGCAACAGACTGAAACAGCGGCCCGCCATACAGGTCTCCGCCGCAGTAGTCCATGGCCGCCATGACCTCTTCCCCGCACCCTCGCATGCCTGAGCCTGTGAGACTTGCGCCGTTATACTCCACAGACAGTTCTGGCTTCCGGGTCTTGATGTGGTTGGTGATTGACTGAATAAAGTCGCCCATCCACTCATATTTTTTGGTGTTGTAGACCGCATAGCCCTTATCCCGTGGTGAGGGCTCGGGAGGCATCTGGCCGTCCATCTCCTTTGCCCACCGTGCCTGACAGTGCTTGCAGCGGCACAGCCTGCTAAGAGGCCAGAAGGGCATATCGAAAAACAGACCGTCCGGGTCAAAGTAGTCCAGGATCTCATCCACCTGATCCAGCACGAACCGGCGATAATCCGGGTTGTTGGGGCAGCAAAGGCCGTACCGGGCACCCTTTGCCGATGCAAAGGCCATGGCCGCACCGCCGTTGTCACCCTTTGCCCTGCGGGACTGGCCGCTGTCGTCCACAATGCGCCAGTCGGGATGGCGATCATGCTCCCGGGTATTATAAATCAGGCTGTAATAGCCCACCGTGCGAATGCCGGCCTCGTGGCACAACTGCTCCGTCCGGCGCATCATATCCTCCCTGCCCCGGAAGGCCCGATGGATCACACCGACCTTTGTGGGGTAGTAGCACAGGCCTGCATGGGACTGAAAATAGATCATCGCCATATTCACATCGGCATGCTTGAGCTTGTCTACGTAGTCCTCCGGGGAAAACTCCGACAGAAACCGCTCGTCCCAATCGTCCACGTGCATATCGGCAAGATGTCTGCGATAGAGCTTAGAATACCACATAAACGGCCTCCTGCTTAGCTTTTCCTTTAGCATACACGATTAAAGAAATAAATCAAGCACGTTGTAGTTGATTTATCCTCCTCCGCCCCTCAACAAAAAAAGAGGAGCCATTTATGGCTCCTCTTTTGTTTTATGGTGTTAGCCCAGCTTAGCGCCGTTGATCTTCACACCGGGGCCCATGGTGGACACCACAGTGCAGCTCTTGACGTAAGTGCCCTTGGCAGCGGCGGGCTTGGCCTTGATGATGGCACCCATGATGGCGTTGAAGTTGTCAGCCAGCTTCTCAGCGCCGAAGGAAGCCTTGCCGATGGGGCAGTGGATGATGTTGGTCTTGTCCAGACGGTACTCCACCTTACCGGCCTTGATCTCGTTGACAGCCTTGGTCACGTCCATGGTGACGGTGCCGGCCTTGGGAGAGGGCATCAGACCCTTGGGGCCCAGAACCTTACCCAGACGGCCCACCACGCCCATCATGTCGGGAGTGGCGACGACCACGTCGAAGTCAAACCAGTTTTCCTTCTGGATCTTGTCCACCATGTCCAGCTCACCGACATAGTCGGCGCCGGCAGCCTTGGCCTCGTCAGCCTTGGCGCCCTTGGCAAAGACCAGCACGCGCTGGGTCTTGCCGGTGCCGTGGGGCAGAACGATGGCGCCGCGGACCTGCTGGTCGGCGTGACGGGAGTCAACACCCAGCTTGACGTGGAGCTCGACAGTCTCATCGAACTTAGCGGTGGCGGTCTTGACGACCAGCTCCATGGCCTCGTTCACTTCATACAGGTTGGCGCGGTCGATCTGCTTGGCGCTGTCCTGATACTTCTTACCTCTAAACATTGTCTATACCCTCCTTACTCAGCCACGACAACGCCCATGGAACGGGCAGTGCCGGCCACCATGCTCATGGCAGCCTCAATGCTGGCAGCGTTCAGGTCGGGCATCTTGATCTCGGCGATCTTGCGCACGTCTTCCTTGCTGATGGTAGCAACCTTGGTCTTGTTGGGCACGCCGGAACCGGACTCGAGGTTGCAGGCCTTCTTGATGAGGACGGCAGCGGGGGGAGTCTTGGTGATGAAGGAGAAGGAGCGGTCGGCGTAGACGGTGATGATGACGGGGATGATCATACCGGCGTCGTTCTTGGTGCGCTCGTTAAACTCCTTGGTGAAAGCGGCGATGTTGATACCGTGCTGACCCAGAGCGGGGCCAACAGGGGGGGCCGGAGTCGCCTTGCCGGCGGGGATCTGCAGTTTTACGTAACCAGTAATCTTCTGTGCCACGAAAGAGCACCTCCATAATTGAAATGTGGTTGGATGGCGGAACGGTTTTGGCGTTCCTCCCACTCAGATACGGCGGTCTGCC
>JAZOBP010000048.1:0-10172 GCA_045596065.1 Lawsonibacter sp.
GCTAAGACATTTGTCTTCCCTAAGACCGCTTGGCCCTCCGACTTGGGCGTGTCCGAGGATATGCTGGGCCGTGTGTTCAACGGCATGGGTCAGCCCATTGACGGCGGCCCGGCCATTCTGGCCGACGAGTATCGGGACATCAACGGCCTGCCCATGAACCCCGCCGCCCGCAACTATCCCAACGAGTTTATCCAGACCGGTGTGTCCTCCATCGACGGACTGAATACTTTGGTCCGCGGACAGAAGCTGCCCATCTTCTCCGGCTCCGGTCTGCCCCATGCCAATCTGGCCGCCCAGATCGCCCGTCAGGCCAGGGTGCTGGACGGGGAGAGCAAGTTTGCGGTCGTGTTCGCCGCCATTGGCATTACCTTTGAGGAGTCGGAGTTCTTTGTCCGTGAGTTTAAGCGTACCGGCGCCATTGACCGTACCGTGCTCTTTACCAATCTGGCCAACGACCCTGCCGTAGAGCGTATCGCCACCCCCCGTATGGCCCTGACCGCTGCGGAGTATCTGGCCTTTGAAAAGGGCATGCACGTGCTGGTCATCCTCACCGACATCACCAACTACGCCGAGGCTCTGCGTGAGATCTCTGCCGCCAAAAAGGAAGTCCCCGGCCGCCGTGGCTACCCCGGCTACCTGTACACCGACCTTGCTACCATGTACGAGCGTGCCGGCCGTCAGATCGGCAAAGAGGGTTCCATCACCATGATCCCCATCCTCACCATGCCCGAGGACGACAAGACCCACCCCATCCCCGACCTGACCGGCTATATCACCGAGGGCCAGATCATCCTGTCCCGTGAGCTGTTCCGCAAGGGCATCAACCCCCCTGTGGACGTGCTGCCCTCCCTGTCCCGACTCAAGGACAAGGGCACCGGCGAGGGCAAGACCCGTGAGGACCATGCAGGCACCATGAACCAGCTCTTTGCGGCCTACGCCACCGGCAAGGAGAACAAGGAGCTTATGTCCATTCTGGGCGAGGCAGCTCTGTCGGACACCGACCTGCTCTACGCCAAGTTTGCCGACGAGTTTGAAAAGCGCTATGTGGGTCAGGGCAACGAGACCAACCGCACCATCCAGCAGACGCTGGATCTGGGCTGGGAGCTGCTGAGCATCCTGCCCGTGGGCGAGCTCAAGCGCATCAAGCCCGAACACATTGACAAGTATCTGCCCAAGAAGGATTAAGGAGGGAGAACATGCCTTCCGCAGCCATCAACCCTACAAGAATGGAGCTGACCCGGCTTAAGGGCCGGTTAAAGACCGCCCAGCGCGGCCATAAGCTGCTCAAGGATAAGCGGGACGAGCTGATGAAGCAGTTTATGGACGTGGTGCGGGCCAACCGTGCCCTGCGCCAGCGGGTGGAACAGGCTCTTATGCGTGCCCACGGCTCCTTTACCGTGGCCTCCGCCCTCATGTCTCCGGAGATGCTGGAGCAGGCGCTTATGTGCCCCAAGCAGAGCGTGGAGCTGGACATGACCTTTGAAAATGTCATGTCCGTGGATGTGCCCCGGTATCAATTCCGCACCGCCAACGACGACCCCGGGCAGATCTACCCCTACGGCTTTGCCCAGACCAGCGGAGAGCTGGACGATGCGGTGAGCGAGCTTGCCGGCGTGTTTCAGGATATGCTCAAGCTGGCCCAGATCGAAAAGACCAGCCAGCTGCTGGCCGAGGAGATCGAAAAGACCCGCCGCCGTGTCAATGCTCTGGAATATGTCAAGATCCCCCAGATGCAGGAGAGCATCAAGTATATCACCATGAAGCTGGACGAAAACGAGCGTGCCAACACCATCCGCCTGATGAAGGTCAAGGATATGATCCTCAAAGAGGCTTTGGAAGAAAAACGGGCACAAACCGCTCAGGCCGCAGGCAACTGAACATCAAACCCGGCAGTCGGCAGACTGCCGGGTTTTTCTGTGGCTTTGGGTTGCTTTTTCCTGTGCGGGGTGGTAGTATTTTGGCAGGAAAGCAAATCGGGCGGAGCTGAGTGCCGGATCGCCCCATTAGGAGGAACAACTATGCTGAAGTATTATCTGGAAAGCACCAACGACAATACCGACCGCACCGCCGAAATTATGGCCCTGCTGGAGCAGTACGGCGTGTGCCGTCTGGGCTGCGGTACCTTTGTGGTGTCCGGGGTGGATATGCCCGACAACACCAGCCTTATGGGCGAGGGCGGCGCCACCCGGGTGGTGCTGGACGAGAGCGTGGAGGACGGCTTTGCCGTGCGTATCGGCTCTTTTTGTACCGTGAAGGATATGCATCTTATCGGTGACCCGGAGGCCTGCGGGCGACCCGCCGGGGTGGGTAAGCGCCACGGTCTGCTGTTTTACGGCACCGCCACCACCAAGGAATGGGCCGGTCAGGACCGCAACTCCATTGTCAACGGCTGCATCATCACCGGCTTTTCCGGCGGCGGCATCACCTGCCACGGTACCGGCTTCACCACCTACTGCAGCATGACGGTGTCCGACTGCCATATCATGTACTGCGGCGCCGGCATCAACATCGACTGGTACAGCGAGTTCCATAAGTTTACCAACGTGCTCAGCGAGCGCAATTACTATGGCTGTGTCAACAACGGCGGCAACAACGTCTTTGCAAACTGCGGTTTCAACGCCAACACCGTGGGCTTTATGATGGACAACTCCCAGGGCCAGTCCCCCAACAACTCCCACGGCACCGCCGTTGCCTGTACCATCAACCACTCGGACAGCAACGAGGGCGTGGGCATTATGTCTCTGGGCACTAAGGCCGGCTACATCTTTACCGGCTGTCAGGTTTTCTTCTCCAAGATCGTCATTGAGGACTCCGACGGTCTGGTCTTTGACGCCATGAACTATGGCCGTAAGGTGGACATCGACATCAAGGGCGGCGGCACGGTGCTCTTTTCCAACAGCGTCTTTAAGCCCGCACCCGAAAATATCCGCATCACCGACAACGACCATGTGAAGTTTGTCAACTGCTACACCCGGGACACCGGGGAGCCTGTGGGCATCTGATTTTTCAAAGCCGCCTGCCAAGCAGGCGGCTTTTTACCGGAAAAAGAGGTGTTGACCTATGCTGCAGCTTCTGCTGCCGTTGATCTATCTGGCATTTATCAGTCTCGGTCTGCCCGACGCCGCTTTGGGTGCGGCGTGGCCGGCCATGTACGAGGGTTTGGACGCCGGCCTTTCCTGGGCGGGCGGCATCTCCATGATCATTGCGGTGGGTACCATTATCTCCAGCCTGCTCAGCCAGCGCCTGAACCGGGCACTGGGTACCGGCCTTGTGACGGCCCTGAGCGTGGGCACTACGGCCCTTGCGCTGGTGGGCTTCTCCGCAAGTGGAGCGTACTGGCAGCTGTGCCTGTGGGCCGTTCCCTACGGCCTCGGTGCCGGCAGTGTGGATGCGGCGCTGAACAACTACGTGGCCCAGCATTACGCCAGCCGCCATATAAGCTGGCTGCACTGCATGTGGGGCGTGGGCGCCAGCGTGGGGCCCTTCATTATGGGCCGGGTGCTGGCCGGAGGAGGCAGCTGGAACCGGGGCTTTGTCATCCTTGCGGTGGCTCAGGTGGCCCTGAGTGCGGTGCTGTTTTTGTCCCTGCCCATGTGGAAGCAATGCGACGAACAGAAGGAGGAAAAGGGGGCGGTGCTGAGCCTGCGTCAGGTGCTGGCCATCCCCGGTGCGCCGCAGGTCATGCTGGCCTTTTTCTTCTACTGTGCGGTGGAGCAGGTGTCCGGCCTGTGGGCGGGGAGCTATCTGGTGTTCCACGGCGGTCTGTCTGCCGATGAGGGGGCACAGATGGCAAGCCTTTTGTTTTTGGGCGTCACTCTGGGGCGGGCGCTGAGCGGATTTTTGACCCTGAAGCTCAATGACCGGAGCATGATCTGGCTGGGCTTTGCTGTGGCGGCGGTCGGTGCTGTGGTGCTGCTGGCCGCATGGGAGCCGTTGGGCTTCTCTCTGGGACTGCTGCTCATCGGCTTTGGCTGTGCGCCCATTTATCCCTGCATTATCCACATGACCCCCCAGACCTTTGGCAGGGAGCAGTCGGAGGCTATGATCGGCGTGCAGATGGCCTGTGCCTACACCGGCACCTGTCTCATGCCGCCCCTGTTTGGTTTGCTGGCCCAGTATGTGGGGGTGGGGCTGCTGCCTGTGCTGCTGCTGGCCGGCATCGGTATGATGGCATGGATGTTTTCCTCCATGGAAAGAAAGACGCAGTAAATGCGTCTTTTTTTCTGCCCGGGTGCAGCAATTTGCAGGCCAAATGCGTCTTTATGGGTGAAAGGGGTGAGGAGCATGTCCAAATCTGACCGGCCGGTGGATTGGGAACAGCTGGTAACAGACAATGAAAACCGCCTGTATCGTACCGCTCTGGCCATTCTGGGAGATGCCCATGAGGCACAGGATGCGGTGCAGGATGCCTTTATGCGCTTTTTGGAAAAAGCGCCGGATGATCTGGATAATCCCGGTGCATGGCTTATGCGGGTGCTGGTCAACGGCTGCAAAAGCCGCCTGCGCTCCTCATGGCGGCGCAGGACCGTGCCCCTGTGGGAGGAGCTGCCTGCTCCGGGGCCGGAAGAGCGGCAGGAGCTGGAAGAACTCTTTGCCCTGCCGCCAAAAGACCGCATGGTCATCCATCTTCACTATTATGAGGGCTGCACGACCGCTCAGATTGCCAAAATCACGGGACAGGCCGAGGGAACGGTACGCTCCCGCCTGTCCCGGGCCAGAGGACGGCTGCGCAGCCTGCTGGAAGGAGAGACCTTATGAAAGACTATCAGGAGTACATGGATCGTCAGCATATTGACAGCCGGCTGCATGAGAAGCTGCTGAGTCTGCCGGCACAAAAGCGCCCCCGTCGGGCATGGCAGCCGTGGGCGGCATTGGCCGCCTGCTTCGCCCTTGTGCTTGGATTGAGTATGGGGTCGCTGCAGACGGCACAGATACCCGGAGATGGAAGCAATTCCCCTCTGCTGGAGAGCGATACAACGCAGTTCGTTGTGCAAGGGAGCGGGGAGACAGAAAAATATATGCTGCCATCTGTGCCGTATGTCGCCTATCCTCAGTCTACGGACATCATGACCCAGTCGAAGATTGCGCTGCCGGAAGGAGCGTTTTCACGGCCACTGACCAAGGCCGATGTGCAGAAACTGTTTTGGGGACCTGAGGGAAAACCGGAGCAGCTGCACCCCAAAGGGGATACGGGGGATCTGCCGTGGATGCTCTTTTGGGACGGCTACACAGTCAACGGCAATGTGCTGTACAATGGCGAAGGAAAGATGCTGTGGCTGAATTTGTCTGGGGAGCACCCGGACAATGGCAGCTTTCATCTGCAGCTTGCCCCCGGAATGCTGCCGCCCTCCTGTGTGGCGTACGGGGATGTGGGTACGACAGAGGTGTTCGGCGTGCCGGTATCCGGTTGGAGTCAGGTGTATGACCGGGACGCAGACGGGACAGAGGACCGTATCTGCATCAGCCAGTTTATGGCCGGGGACGTGGGTGTGCGTTTTGAAAATACAGGCAGCCCCTTCCGGTACCGCAATGAGCAAGATCCTGCCTTTTTTAACAGCCTGCTGGTGCGTCATGCACTGGCCGGGGACACGGGGCTTTATCTGGAACACCTGCTTTGCGCCGAGGATGTGCCGGAATGGCGTTCGGCAGAGTTTGAAACGCTGGCTCAGGCTCGGCAGGAAGCAGCCTTTGCCCCCTATCTGCCGCTTGTGAATGTGGAGGGATACCCGGAGTTTGAGGGTCGGTTGACCTATCAGCAGGGCAATGAGCATGTGCTCTGGGTGCGCTGGAGCAGAGGCTATGATGACGTGCATATTACCGTGACCCTGCCCGAGGGGGAACAGATCCGGACAACGGTGGACGCCGGTCAGCCGGCGGCCTACGACACCCGGTTGTATACCAAACCTTGGGCGGACAGCGTGCCGGAGGAATACCGGGAGAGTTTCTACAGCCCTGATTTCCGTGCCCGGGACATGACGCCGGACATTGTAGAGGCGCGGGGAACAGGAAAGGATACCGGAGGAACGGCCTACCGGTTCGGCGTTCTCCATGAAAATGGCGTGCTTGTCAAGTACAGCTGCGACGGGCTTACAGCACAGCAGGTGTGGCAGCTGGTGGAACAGACTTTGGAAAAGCGTTGATAAAAAGCAAAAAAATTTCCCGTTCCTCTTGCCGAGGAGCGGGAAATTTTGTATACTGGCATATGTTGACATAATTCGAAAGGGAGGAGACGGCTTTGAGTCACCGCAGATTGAAAAAAACCTTTGCTTCCGTGCTGGCCGGCGTGGGGCTTGGGATCTATAAGGCTGCGGTGGTGCTGTCTGCCATCATCGTACTGGTCTATGCCGGCTGGCGGCTCACCGTCCGACCCCCGGAGGTGGATGCCCCTGTGGTGGACGTATCCGGTGACGTGTCCGGTGGGGGAGAGCAGGAGAGCAGCGGCCCGGAGCGCCGGGATCTGTGCTACACCTTCCTCCTCATGGGCACCGACGACGGCAACGGCAACGCCGACACCCTCATGGTGGCCACCTACGACGTTAAGGAGCAAAAAGTGGGCGTGGTCTCCATCCCCCGTGATACCATTGTAGACCGCAGCTGGAGCCGCTATCCCAAGATCAACGGCGCTTACGGCGGAGGCGGCGGTGTGGAGCGGGTGAGGCAGGAGGTGTCCCACCTGCTGGGCATCCCCATCGACTTCTACATCAAGGTGGACATCAAAGCCTTTGTGGCCCTTATTGACGAGTTGGGCGGCATCGACTTTGAGGTGCCGGTGGACATGAACTACGACGATCCGTGGCAGAACCTGTCCATCCACTACCAAAAGGGCATGCAGCACCTCAACGGCCAGCAGGCGCTGGAGGTGGTGCGCTTCCGCCACAACAACGACATGACCGGCTATTCGGACAAGGGCCGTATGCAGACCCAGCAAAAGCTTCTGGCGGCCGTGGTCCAAAAGGTCCTCTCCTGGGACAGCCTGACCAAGATCAAGCCCTTCCTGGAGATATTCCGGCAGCATGTGAGTACCGATCTGGAAGCGGACGAGATTATGTACTTTGCAAGTCAGGCCCTTTATATGGACTTGAGCAGCGGACTTGTTACCCGCACCCTTCAGGGCCGGGGAGATGCCACCTACAACGGCTACACATGGTGCTTTGAGCTGAATAAAGAGCAGACCATGACCGACATCAACGAGCTGCTCAACCCATACACCACGCCCGTTACCGACGAGATGGTCCACATTATGAAGGGCCAATCCTACTCCACCTGAGAGGTTGACGGGGAGACAAGGGTGGTATAATTCTATCAGACAAATGAGGGCGGCCCGTCCGCCAAGGAGGATATAAGTCATGAGTGAGGCACTGCAGAGCAACCCCGGCAAGGAACTGGTACGCACCGTGGACGGTGTGGACTATATGCGTATTCCCATCAAGACCTGCCTGATCACCAACGAGCACGACATGAAGAACATCGTGGACGAGTATGCCCGTCCCAGCCTGCAGGAGGGGGACATCCTGTTCATCTCCGAAAAGGCGGTGGCCTGTACCCAAAACCGGGCCATCCCCATGGAGGACATCAAGCCCCGCAAGCTGGCAGTTACCTTGAGCAAGTACGTCACCAAGACCCCCCACGGCATCGGTCTGGGCATCCCCGAGACCATGGAGATGGCCCTGCGGGAGTGCGGCGTGCTGCGTATTCTGTTTGCCGCTGTGTGCTCGGTCATCGGCAAGCTTTTCCGCCAGAAGGGCTGGTTCTATCTGGTGGCCGGTCCCAAGGCCCGCGGCATTGACGGCCCCACCCACGGCACTATCCCTCCCTATGACCACTATGTGGTGCTCACCCCCGCCGCACCAAACAAGGTGGCAAAGGAACTGTCCGCCCATCTGGGCAGCCCCGTGGCTGTGGTGGACATCAACGATCTGGGTGCCAATATCCTCGGTTTCTCCGAAAAAGAGCCCTCCATGCAGACGCTGGAGAAAATTTTGGGAGACAACCCCTTGGGTCAGGGCGGCGAGTGCACCCCCATGGGCATTATCCGCAAGGCTTAAATCAGCATAAGAAAACTCCGCAGACACATGTCTGCAGAGTTTTTGTTTGCATTATACCCGCTCGATGAGGGTGGACACGCCCTGACCGCCGCCGCAGCAGGAGCAGAAGATACCGTAGCGGCCGCCGATGTCCTGCAGCTGCTTCATGGCAAAGGCTGCAATGCGGGTGCCGGAAGCGGCGTTGGGGTGACCGAAGGCGATGGCGCCGCCATGAGGATTCCAGCGTGCCATGTCGATGGTGCCGCCCAGACGGGACTCCATCTCACGGATGACACACAGGTTCTGGGCAGCGAAGGCCTCATTGCACTCAAACACGTCGATGTCGGACAGGGACAGGCCAAAACGCTTGAGGAGGGTCTCGTTGGAGTAGGCAGGGGCGATGCCCATCATACGGGGATCCACGCCGTGCTCGGCGCTGCCCAGCCAGCGGGCGATGGGGGTGTAGCCCAGGGCCTTGGCCATGTCCTCACTCATCATCAGCACGGCGGAGGCGCCGTCGTTCAGACCGCTGGAGTTGCCGGCGGTGGTGGTACCGCCCTCCTTGACGCTGCGCAGCTTTCCGAGCTGCTCCAGAGAGGCGTCGGGACGGGGATGCTCGTCCTTGTTGAGGACGATCTCGGGGGTCTTACGGGTGGCGGGGATGATCACGGGGGTGATCATGCTGTCCAGCCAGCCGCTCTCCATGGCCTTGCCGGCCAGCTGCTGGCTGCGTACGGCAAAGGCGTCGCACTCCTCACGGGACACGCCCCACTTGACGGCCATGCTGTCGTTGCAGGTGATCATGTCGATGGCCTCCTCCTTGCGGGGGGAGAGCTGGTTGGGAATGGCGGTGGGGGGGATAAGCTTATAGGGATCTACACTCATGGAGAACTTGGCGGCACGCTGGCTGTAGCTCTCGCAGCCGCCGGCAATGATCACGTCGGCATTGCCGGTGGCAATCTTCCATGCGGCGTGGTTTACCGAGTCGATGGCGGAGCCGCACTGCATCTCGATGAAGCTGGCTACGGTCTCATAGGGCAGACCGGCGTACAGGGCGGCATAGCGGGCAATGTCGGTGGAGTGGGCGTCGCCAAAGGCGGAGCCGATGAACACACCGTCCACCTTGCCGCCCCGCTCCAGAATACCGGAGCGATCCACCAGAGCCTTGACCACGGTGCCGGCAAGCTCCGAGGGGTAGAACTTCTTCAGACCGCCGCCCATTTTGCCAAAGGGAGTACGCAGGGCATCTACAAACACGACATTTTTCATGACCATAACAGAAACCTCATTTCTTCAATATGGTATGCCGGCCGCACAGGGCATCCGGCAAAAAATAATTTGAGACAATACTGTGGCTATATTATAGGGTCGTATCCCACTAAAGTCAATAAAAACATGAAAAAAGCCTGCAGTCCCGGAGGACTGCAGGCCAAAGTGCGGTATTACTTCTTGGGGGGCTTTGCGATGTTGCCGGTAGCATCGTAGAAACCTACGGAGCCGTAGGGGTAGATGACCAGTTTCTTAGGCTCGGTGCCCACGTCGGCCAAAATCTGCTCCCACTTATCGGCCCACTTCATGCGCTCGCCGGTGTAGTGGTAGGAGGCAGCACTGCCCTTGTCCAGCCAGGTGGAAAAGGCGTAGTAGGTGCCCAGACGCCAGGGCACGGGGATGTCCAGCAGCATGGGGCCGTTCTCGCCCGTGTCGCCCCAGATGCCCATGCCGTAGTGGGGGGCGCCGCCCTGAGGGGAGTGGGAGGAGACCACCAGCACACCGCCTTTTTTGACCGTATAGATAATACCGTTAAAGGAGATGGACAGGTAGGGCTCAGAGGGCTTGAAGTAGTTGTTGGCGATGACGATGTCCGCTTCCATCTCGTGGGGGGTACGGTAGAAGTCCTGCAGTTCCTTTTCGTGGACCTCGGCCAGCAGACCGACCTCACCGGCGTAGAGCTTGGCGATCTCACCCTTGCCGTTGAGCACGGCATCGATCTTGATGTCCAGCCCCAGCATACGGGCGGCCTGACAGGCCATGTCGCGGCCGGGGACGGACAGATCCCAGCGGCCCAGACGGTCGGCGGCGTGGAGGGCCTTGATGGACTCGAAGGAGGCAATGCCCGGCAGGATGGTCTTGGGGCCGCCGGCGATGCCC
>JAZOBP010000049.1:0-5861 GCA_045596065.1 Lawsonibacter sp.
GATTTGTAATCAGCAGGTCGGGGGTTCGAATCCGTCTACCAGCTCCAATTGCATACGGAGGAGTTCCCGAGTGGCCAAAGGGGGCAGACTGTAAATCTGTTGCGTTTCGCTTCGGTGGTTCGAATCCACCCTCCTCCACCAAAACACCGTTTACCCTTTGGGTGAACGGTGTTTTTCCTTGGGCGGCTCCAAACGACGGCGCCCGGCAGCGACCGGGAATAAAAAATTTGCGTTTTGGGGGCGAAAAATGAAAACCGAGGGTGTATAATTAGGCCAGACTGTAATCAGGCCCGGAGCACGGGCTTTTGTGTGAACGGAGATGTACGTACATGAAGCATCAGCAGACCAGTGACCGCACCGACCGTGAGGTGCGTATGCTCACCCAGCCGGTGTCCCGGCTGATCCCGGCTATGGCGATCCCCACCATCATCGCCTTTTTGATCAATTCCATCTACAGCCTGGCCGACACGTTTTTTGTCAGCAGTCTGGGTGAGAGTGCCACCGCCGCCGTCAGCGTCAATGCCAATCTCGACCAGATCATCATGATGGCCGGCTCCATGCTGGCGGTGGGTGCGGCCAGCTATGTGTCCCGCCTGCTGGGCGCAGGGCAGAAGGAAAAGGCGGACAAGGTCATGTCTACGGCCTTCTTTCTGGCATTTGGCTTCGGTGCGCTGATCATGGTGCTGGGCGTGGCCTTTATGGGCCCAATGGTGGATCTGCTGGGTGCCACCGACACCTGTCGGGACTACTCCGTGGACTACGCCACCTACGTGCTGCTTGCCGCCCCCTTCATGGCCTCCACCTTCGTGATGAACCAGTGCCTGCGTGCCGAGGGCAGTGCGGTGCTGTCCATGATCGGCATGGGCTTTGGCGGTGTGCTCAACTGCCTGCTTGACCCCATCTTCATCTTCGGCTGGGGCCCCATCCCGGCTATGGGCGTGGCGGGTGCCTCCATCGCCACGGCCATCTCCAAGCTGATCAGTTTTGTTATTCTGATCTTCCCCTACCTGACCCGGCGCAGCGTGCTGCGTCTGTCCTGGCGGTGCTTTGCCCTGAAGAAGGACATCCTCAGCCAGACCATCAGCGTGGGCATGCCCTCCATGCTGCGCTCCGGCCTTGCGGTGGTGGCCGGCGTGCTGCTGAATAATCTGGCCGGCGGTATCTCCGATGCCGTGCTGGCAGGCATCGGGGTGTCCACCAAGATCATGATGTTCCCCTTCAGCATCATTCTGGGCTTTGGCAGCGGATTTCAGCCGGTGGTGGGCTTCAGCTGGGGAGCCAGACGCTATGACCGGGTGAATGAGAGCTACCGCTTCAGCGCACGCACCGCTCTGCTGGGAGCCGGAGCTATGGCGCTGGTGCTGGGCATCTTCGCCCCTCAGGTCATTACCTTGTTCAACGCCGAGGCCAACTCCGAGATGCAGCAGCTTGGCACCCTGTGCATCCGCCTGCAGTGCATTGCCTTGCCCATCCACGCATGGGTGGCGGTGGTCAATATGTTCTGTGCGGCGTTGGGCTATGCGGGCAAGGCCTTTTTGCTGGCGACGGCCCGGCAGGGCACGTGCTTTCTGCCCATCCTGTTCCCCATGGCCAGCCTCATGGGTGCCACGGGCATCGTGGCGGTACAGGCGGTGGCGGACGTGCTGACGCTGGTGCTGGCCATCCCCATCCTGTGTTTGGTCAAGAGCCATATACGGGATAAACAGGCAGATCTGGCCAGAGAAGCACAGACGCAGAAAGAGAAGGCTGGGGCATGAAATACAAAGCCGTCTTTTTTGATTTTGACTACACTTTGGGCGACGCCACTCAGGCCATTGCCGCCGGCTACGAGTTTGCCCTGTCTCAGATGGGCTGGCCCAAGCCTGCGCTGGAGGCGGTGCGGCGCACGGTAGCCTACACGGTGCAGGATGCCTACACCATGCTCACCGGCGACCGGGACGAGGCCAGACGGGAGCAGGCACGGGAGCTGTTTGCCCAGATCGCCCGGCCTATGCAGCTGACCACCACCCGGCTTTTTGACGGGGCGAAGCAGCTGCTGGAGGGACTGCGCAGGCAGGGGGTCAGGCTTGCGGTCATCAGCTCCAAGGGCGGTGATACCCTGCGCAAGGTCAATGAGGTGCTGGGTATTCACACCTACTTTACCCTGCTCGTGGGGGGCAACGAGGTGACCCGCCCAAAGCCCGACCCGGAGGGCGTGATTTACGCTATGAAGCAGCTGGGGCTGGAGCGGCACGAGGTGCTCTATGTGGGGGACAGTCTGGTGGACGCCCGGACGGCCCAAAACGCCGGGGTGGATTTCTGTGCCGTGCTCAACGGCACCACCACCGCCGGGGAAATGGAGGCCTACCCCCACGTGTACATCGCCCCCGATCTGGTGGAGGCGGCCCACTGGCTGGGCGTGTAAAACGGAATATCGACCTGATACGAGCCGGAGAAATTTCTCCGGCTCGTTTTTGTCTACCCAATCCGACTGCGTTTTTCCAAATATTGGAATACAATATGGGAAAACGGGGTGGGGACAAGCTCTTTCTGCCCCATTCAGGAGGATCGTGTATGGCAACGATGGAACAACTGCGCTCCCGTCTGGCCCGGCTGCGGGCGGAGTCGGTAGGCTCCGGACGGGTGATGTTGGGTATGCCGGCCCTTATGGGGGCGGCACAGGGGGCAAGCTATTTTCTGCTGGCGGCGGTGCTGGCAGGAGGCCGTTTTTTGGATGGGGCCCCCTTTGGCCTTGCCCTGGTAGGGGGCGGCGGCTCGGGCCTCAATGCGGCGGCGGCCCTGATGGGTGCCACGGTGGGCTATGTAAATCTGCTGGGGCTGGTGGATGGGCTGCGGTATGTTTCGGCGGCGATTTTGACCTTTTCCGTGGCTTTTGCCTTTTATGACGTGCCCTTTTACCGCCGGCCGTGGACCATGCCGCTGGTGACGGCGGGGATGAACGCCTGCACCGGGGTCATCTACCTGTCCCAGCACGGCTGGAGGGGGCAGAATGTGCTGTGGCTGGCCCTTGAGGTGGCGCTGACCGCCCTGTTTTCCCGGGGATTTCGGCTGGCACTTGCCCGGGAGGGGGAGGATACCCCCGAGGGAAGAGTGGGCAGCGGCATGCTGGCGGCGGCGGTGCTGGTGTCCCTTGCTCAGCTGCGGCTGCCGGTGGGGGTGTCTCTGGGTGGCCTTTTGACCGCCGCTCTGGTGGTCAGCTGCGCCTGGCAGGGGGGCGTGGGGGCCGGCTCGGTGGCCGGGGTGGCCTTTGGCCTTGCCATGGACCTGGCGGTGGCCGGTCAGGAGCGGTACACCATGGTGCTGGGGGCCGCCGGACTTGCCACGGGCTTTACCCACGGCTCCGGCCGGGTGCGGGCCGGGACGGCCTTTATGAGCGTGTGTGCCGGGGTGATGCTCTGGGGCTGGAGTGCCGGGTGGAGCACCTACGTGCTGTGGGAGTGTGCTTTGGGCTGCGGCGTGTTTCTGGCTCTGCCCGAGGCGGCCCGGCGGCAGCTGAGCAGGCGTCTGGTGAGCCACCGGGACAGTACGGGGCAGGAGGAACTGAGGGTGTACGTGGCGGAAAAGCTGCGTACCACCGCCCGTGCCTTTGGCGCCCTGCACCAAAGCCTGCGCAGCGCCTTTCGCCGTCCGGTGACCAACCAGAATGACACGGCGGTCATCTACGACCGGGCGGCAGACCGGGTGTGCCGGGGGTGTGAGCTGCGGGGTACCTGCTGGGAGAGGGACTATGTCACCACCGTCAACGCCCTCAACGATGCCGTCCCCGCCATGCTCCGCCGTGGACGCAGCGAGGCCGGGGACTATCCCGGGCATTTTTCCGGGCGGTGTGTGCATTTTCGTGCCTTTTTGGGGGCAGTGAATGAAGAATTGAACGCATGGCTGTGCCGCCGGGAGTATCGCAACCGCATCCGGGACAGCCGACGGGCGGTGTGCAGCCAGTACGCACAGCTGTCCCGGCTGCTGGACGAGGCGGCGGCGGAGCTGGGGCAGGAGCTTACCCCTGACCCTCTGCGTCAGCGTCGGCTGCGCCAGCATCTGGCCGTACTGGGGCTGGAGGGGGATGGCGTGGTGTTTTATGACGGGGCCGGACACCTGCGTGTTCGCCTGACCGGGCCGGCGGCAAGGCGGCTTGCTCAGGCGGAGGAGGTGGACACGCTGGCCGGTCTGATGCGTACCCCACTTCGGGTGCTGGAGCAGGGGGCGCAGCTGGTGCTGGCCCAGCGTGAGCCATACATGGCGGTGGCCGGTGTGGCGGCCCGACGCAGGCAGAGCCAGACGGTGAGCGGCGATGCCGGCACATGGTTTCGGCAGCCGGACGGAACGCTCTATATGCTCTTGTGCGACGGTATGGGTAGCGGCGAGGCGGCCAGCCGGGAGAGCGGCCTTGCGGTGAGTCTGCTGGAGCAGTTCTTAAAGGCAGGTATCGAGGCGCAGCAGGCTCTGTGCATCCTCAGCGGGGCGCTGGCTCTGCGTGGGGAGGAGCAGGGCGGCTTTTCCACCGTAGACCTGCTGGAACTGGATCTGTTTACCGGTCGGGCGGCCATCTACAAGCTGGGCGCCGCCCCCACCTACCTCAGGACCCGGGAGGGAGTGCGCCGGATCACCGGGACCGCACTGCCTGCCGGGGCAGACGGGCTGGGAGGCTCAAAGCCCGACTGTACCCGGTTTACCATGGCCGAGGGGGACTGCGTGCTTATGGTCAGTGACGGGGTGTGCGCCCCGGAGGAGGACGAGTGGCTGCGCCGGGAGCTGGCGGACTTTGACGGGGTCAGCCCCAAGGAGCTGGCACACCGCCTTGTGGAGCGGGATGCGCAGGGGGAGGATGACCGCACGGCACTGGTGGTGCGTCTTGCCCGGCGTGAGGGGTGATTTTGACCCTGCCCCCCTTGACAAAACAACAAAAAACGTGGTATGGTAGCGGTGGTCATATGACTGACGGAAGTGGGCGCACCCACAGGGAGTATGACCGGCTTCATGCCATCAATGCCGACCGTCTGGGCGCACCAAACTCTGGTGCGCCTTTGTTTTTTGCCGAACATACAAAGGAGGAGTATCTTATGATGACCGATATCGAAATTGCCCAGAGCGTAACCATGGATCACATCAGCACCGTTGCCGACCGGCTGGGCGTGCAGGAAGAGCAGCTGGAGCTCTACGGCCGCTACAAGGCCAAGCTGGACATCACCGCCATGGGCCATATGCCCCGCAAGGGCAAGCTCATTCTGGTCACCGCCATCAACCCCACCCCTGCCGGTGAGGGCAAGACGACCACCAGCGTGGGTCTGGCCGATGCCCTGTCCAAGCTGGGCAAAAAGACCTGCCTTGCCCTGCGTGAGCCCTCTCTGGGCCCCGTGTTCGGCGTCAAGGGCGGCGCCGCCGGCGGCGGCTGGGCGCAGGTGGTGCCTATGGAGGACATCAACCTGCACTTCACCGGTGACTTCCACGCCATCGGCGCAGCCAACAACCTGCTGGCCGCCATGCTGGACAACCACATTCAGCAGGGCAACGAGCTGGGCATCGACGTCAAGCGCATCACATGGAAGCGCTGCGTGGACATGAACGACCGCCAGCTGCGCAACATCGTCAACGGTCTGGGCGGCCGTATGCAGGGCGTGCCCCGTGAGGACGGCTTTGACATCACCGTGGCCAGCGAGATCATGGCGGTGCTCTGCCTTGCCTCCGACCTGATGGACCTCAAGGCCCGTCTGGGCCGCATGGTGGTGGGCTACACCTACGAGGACAAGCCCGTGCTGGCCAGCGACCTGAAGGCCGAGGGCGCTATGGCCGCTCTGCTCAAGGACGCCATCAAGCCCAATCTGGTGCAGACGCTGGAGCACACCCCGGCTCTGGTCCACGGCGGC
>JAZOBP010000050.1:0-5299 GCA_045596065.1 Lawsonibacter sp.
GAGCTGGAGAGCAATCTGGGTACCATTGCAAAGAGCGGCTCCCTGCAGTTTAAGCAGGAGCTGAGCGATGACAAGGCCGCCTCCAAGGTGGATGTCATCGGTCAGTTTGGCGTGGGCTTCTACTCTGCCTTTATGGTGGCAGATGAGGTAACCGTGATCACCCGCCCCTACGGCAGCGACGAGGCTTGGAAGTGGCAGTCTCAGGGTGCCGACGGCTATACCATCACTCCCTGTGAAAAGGTGGGTGTGGGTACGGACATCATCATGCACATCAAGCCCAATGCTGAGGGCGAGGACTATGACTGCTATCTGGACAGCCACACCCTGCAGGAGCTGGTCAAGAAGAACTCCGACTATATCCGCTACCCCATCCGCATGGAGGTGGAGGACTACCGCATGAAGGAAAAGCCTGCCGATGCCGGGGAGGATTACCGTCCCGAGTGGGAGACTGTCAAGGAGTGGCAGACCGTCAACTCCATGGTACCCCTGTGGCAGCGTCAGAAGTCCAAGGTAAAGGCTGAGGACTATAACAGCTTCTATAAAGAGAAGTTTGGTGACTGGCAGGAGCCGCTGAGCGTCATCCACACCTCCGGTGAGGGTGCGGTGGAGTATAAGGCCCTGCTCTTCATCCCCGGTCAGGCTCCCTACGATTTCTACACCCGTGAGTATGAAAAGGGCCTGCAGCTCTATTCCTCCGGCGTGATGATCATGGACAAGTGCGCCGATCTGCTGCCCGACCACTTCCGCTTTGTGCGGGGCGTGGTGGACTCTCAGGATTTTTCCCTGAATATCAGCCGTGAGATGCTTCAGCACACCCGTCAGCTTAAGGTAATTGCCTCTGCATTGGAGAAGAAGATCAAGGCGGAGCTGCTGCGTATGCAGAAGGACGAGCCGGACAAGTACGAGAAGTTCTGGGAGGCCTTCGGCATGCAGATCAAGGTGGGCGTTGCCGACCACTACGGCATGCACAAAGATCTGCTGCGTGACCTGCTGCTGTTCTGGTCCTCCAAGGAGGGGAAGAACACCACTCTGGCCGCCTACAGGGACCGCATGAGCGAGGATCAGCCCTATTACTACTACGCCAGCGGCGAGAGCGTGGATAAAATTGACAAGCTGCCTCAGGTGGAACGCATCCGGGACAAGGGTTATGAGATCCTGTACCTGACGCAGGACGTGGACGAGTTTGTGGTACGTGCTCTGGACGAGATCGACGGCAAGAAGTTCAAGTCCGTCAATGACGAGGACGCCCTGCCTGAGACCGACGAGGAGAAGAAGCAGGCCGAGGAGAAGGCCGAGGCCGGCAAGGCTATGGTGGACTTTGTCAAGGAAGTGCTGGGAGACAAGGTCTTTGCCGTGCGTATCTCCAGGATCCTCAAGTCCGGTGCCGTGTGCATGACCGCCGAGGGCACCATGACCCTGGAGATGGAAAAGTATCTGCGCAAGGTAGAGGGCAAAAGCGATATCCGTGCCCAGCGTGTACTGGAGCTCAACCCCGATGCCGATGCGGTGGCCGCCCTGCGCCGTGCGGTGGATGAGGGTGACAGGGAGCTTGCCGGACAGTACGCACAGCTGCTCTACGGTCAGGCGCTGCTGCTGGCCGATCTGCCTCTGGAGGAGCCAAGTGAATTTGCCGCTCTGGTGTGCAGACTGATGAAATAATACGCATAAAACGACAGAAGATGCGTCTCCCGCCGGGAGACGCATCTTTGATTTTGTGAGTATAAACGAGATTGAGTGAGAATAGAAGAGATTGGGGATAATTAAGGCGTCTAAATGTCAAAAACCATGCAAAGAGGTCTGAAACGGCCCAAACCGCCAATTGCAAACCTGAAATGTTTATGCTAAAATCCTCAATTAGTGTGGAAGCACACAAATATTAAACAGAAAGCAGAGTTGATTTGTCCCAAATGGACCCTACCAGTACGGCTATGATCGCAGCACTTGTCATTCTCATTGCCCTGTCGGCCTATTTTTCTGCCACAGAGACCGCCTTTACATCCCTGAACCGTATTCGCCTCAAGACCCGAGCTGAGGACGGGGACAGGCGGGCGGCAAAAACGCTGGAGTTGGCGGAACAGTATGATAAGATCCTGTCCACCATTCTCATTGGCAACAACATTGTCAACATCGCGGCCACTACCATTGCCACCGTTTTGTTCACAAAGTTCTTTCATGAGTATGGCGCCCTGTTGTCTACTGTGGTACTTACCGTTGTGATCCTGATTTTTGGTGAGATATCCCCCAAGAGCCTTGCCAAGGAGCATCCGGAGCGCTGGGCCATGACGGCAGCGCCCCTGCTGCGGCTGTTTATGGTGGTGCTGCTGCCTCTCAATGCCATTTTTGGCCTGTGGAAGCGGCTGCTGAAGCTGCTGATCAAGAGCGAGGAAGATGACGGCATCACCGAGGAAGAACTGGTGGGCATGGTAGAGCAGGCCCAGACCGAGGGCGGACTGGACGAGCATGAGGGTGACCTGATCCGTGCGGCTATCGAGTTCAATGACCTTGAGGTGGCCGAGATCCTCACTCCCCGTGTGGATCTGGCGGCGGTGGAGGAGGGCTCCGGTGAGGACGAGGTGGCCCGTGTCTTTGCGGAGAGCGGCTATTCCCGTCTGCCTGTGTATCGGGAGACCATCGATAACATCATTGGCCGCATCCATGAAAAGGACTTTTACGCAGCCCGTTCCCGTGGTCGCTTCAGCATGAGTGACATCGTCAGCCCTGTGCAGTACACCACCGGCAGCACCAAAATTTCCGACCTGCTGCGTGAGCTGCAGAGGAAAAAGGCTCACATGGCCGTTGTGGTAGACGAGTACGGCGGCACGCAGGGTATTGTGACTCTGGAGGATATTCTGGAAGAGCTGGTGGGCGAGATCTGGGACGAGCACGACGAGGTGGTGGAGCTGTTCTCCAAAAACGAGGATGGCAGCTATCTTATCCAGTGCAGTGCCGCCCTGGACGATCTGTATGACCTGTTCTCCGTCAGGGGTGAGGGCGAGGCCAGCACCGTGTCCGGCTGGGTCATGGATCAGCTGGAGCGCATCCCCGAGGAGGGTGACCGCTTCCAGGCCGAAGGCATGGATGTCACCGTCACCAAGGTGGAGCAGCGCCGTGTGCTGGAGATCCGGGTGGAGCTTCTGTCCGAAGAAGGAACGGACGACTAAACAGTAAAAGCGGATGTGCCTGTGCACATCGGCTTTTTTGCTGTCAGGAGACGAGTTCAGCCACGATCCACCCGGCCTCCAGCTGGATATACAGGCGGCTGCCATCCACGCTCTCCCACACAGGACAGCCTACAAGAGCTTCGGTGGGGGTGGAGGAAAGTGCGGTGTCATCACAGGGGTGGGCTTGCAGCGGGCCGAGGGAGACCGCATCCGCAGGCAGGGGGAGGGAGATGGCGTCCGGGTCGGGTATTGCGATGGGCAGATAGGTGCCCCGGGGGGTAATAAACCGTGGCTCAAACACGCCGGCAGCGGTTCCGTTGGCTTGGTCCTTGCCGGCGGTGACGGAGGCCTGGGGAATGCTCATCTCTGTCTTGCCGGTCACGTCCCGGTTGGCGGAGTCGGCGGTGTACTGATACTCCTGATCGTACAGATATATGTCCTCTGCGGCGCCGTCGGCGGCCTCCGGGGCGGCGGCCTGGCCCATTTTTGCATCATCGGAAAGCCGTGTCGGGACGTAGAGCAGACCGACACACAGCATAAGGGCTGCAGCGAGGCCGATCAGGGCACGAAGCGGAATTCGACGGGGGGTAACGGCGGCCTCTGCGATCAGGTCATCGTCAATTTGGCCGATGGCATCAAGCAGCTGTTCACTTGTCATAGGGCGACACCCTCCTTTTCAAGCGCCTCACGCATCCGGTTTCGGATGCGGAACAGGCGGGATTTGACTTGACTTTGGGACATGGCAAAGGTGCGTGCAAGGGTTTGAATGCTGTCCAGAGACCAGTACCGGCGCACAAACAACCGGCGGTCGGCGGCAGGCAGCCCACGCAAAAAGTTGGAGATGACCTGAGCGGTATGCTGGGCGTCCAGAGCGTCCTCCACCCGTTCCCGGGCAGCAAGGCAGTCCTCCAGCTCGTCCAGAGCAAGCTCGATCTGGCTGCCTCCGCGCTTGGCAGCGTGTTCCCGACGCCAGCGGTCTAAGGACAGGTTGCGGGTGAGCTTGCCGAAAAAGGCCTGCAGAACACTTGGACGCTGAGGGGGCATGGCGTTCCATGCACGCAGCCACGTGTCGTTGACACACTCCTCGGCGTCCTCCAATCGGGGGAGGATATTCCGGGCGATGGTGCGGCAATAGGTACCGTATTTGCGATCGCTTTCTGCAATGGCCTGTTGGGAGCGGGCCCAGTACAGGTCGATGATCTTATTGTCGTCCACGGGGAATCCTCCTTCCTTTGGTTTTATTGTAACCCCTATCGGCGCATAGGGCAAGGGGGCTGCACATAAACAGACGCAAAGACACGCCGCAGGTTGTGCCCACGGCGTGTCTTTTTTGCAAAAATTTACTTGATGGTCTTGGCGGAAACTTCGTCACCCAGCAGAGCCGCAAAGGCATCCAGAGTCATGGCACCCAGATCCTCGCCGGTGCGGTGACGGACGGAGACGGTGTTGTTCTCCATGTCGCGGTCACCCACTACCAGCATATAGGGGGTCTTGGACAGGGTGGCCTCACGGATCTTTTTGCCGATCTTCTCGTTGCGCTCGTCCACCTCACAGCGGAAGCCCAGCTCGTCCAGCTTGGCGGAGACAGCCTGAGCGTACTCGCCTGCACGGTCGGTCACGGGCAGGATCTTGACCTGAACGGGGGACAGCCATGCGGGGAAGGCGCCGGCAAAGTGCTCGGTGATCACGCCGATAAAACGCTCGATGGAGCCCAGCACCACACGGTGGATCATGACGGGACGGTGCTTCTGGCCGTCCTCACCGGTGTACTCCAGCTCAAAGCGCTCGGGCAGCTGCATATCCAGCTGGATGGTGCCGCACTGCCAGGTACGGCCCAGAGAGTCGGCCAGATGGAAGTCCAGCTTGGGGCCATAGAAGGCGCCGTCGCCCTCGTTGATGATATAGTCCTTGCCAAGCTCCTCAATGGCAGCCTTGAGGGTCTCGGTGGCGAAGTCCCAGTCCTTCTCGTCACCCATGTGGCCCTCGGGCATGGTGGAGACCTCGATCTGATAGGTCAGGCCAAAGACGGAGTAGACCTCGTCAAAGAGCTTGACGACGTTCTTGATCTCGTCCTTCATCTGGTCCCAGGTCATAAAGATGTGGGCATCGTCCTGGGTGAAGCAGCGCACACGGAACAG
>JAZOBP010000051.1:0-2761 GCA_045596065.1 Lawsonibacter sp.
AAAGCTTTTTGGAACCACCGACACTGCTGAAGTGGTTTTCTTTCTACAAATCAAGGGCGTGCCGCCCACAGCGGCACGCCCTTTGCATCACTTGGCCTGATTATTATCCTTCTTGTTCTGCTTGGAATTCTGATTGTTCTGGTTGTTCTGCTGATTCTGATTGTTCTGGTTGTTCTGCTGGTCATTCTTGTGAGACATGGATATTACCTCCTTTTTCAGAATGTAATCCCATTATGTCCCAACCGGCAGCTATCTATTCATCCTCTGATGGGGCGGCCGGAAAAACCGCACGGTAATAATCCTCGTCCAGAATCAGCTCCGAGTAGCGGAATCGATCCCGCACCTCGTCCATCACCTGCTCCACATAGGCCTCGTCGTTGTCTCTCGGCCCGTCCCACGAGGTAAAGGTCTCCTCCACGGTGGACCACGCCCCCCGGTCGGTGAGGAAGCTGTAGTTGTAAAACATCACAAGGCCGGGTGCGTCAGACAAAATATCCCGTCCGGCCATGAGCCGGGAGTCGTACTCCAGCCCAAAGAGATTGGCAAGGGTGGGCATCACGTCCAGACTGGAGCAGTACTTGTCCACATACACCGGCTGGGTGAGGTCGGCGCTCCAGAGGATGAGGGTGCTCTTGTACCGCTCGAACTCGTCCTGCAGCTCATGGCCCAGCAGCTCGACCAGCTGCTCGTCCTGCAGGCCGTAGGGATAGTGGTCGCCGGAGATGACGATGACCGTGTCCTCCAGCCGCCCGGCCTCCTCCAGCTGGGCAAGGAGGGATTCCACCGCCCGATCCAGCTCGATCTGGGTGGCCAGATAGGCCCGGGCCTCCTCGCTCATGGGCAGGTGAGAGACCTTGTCCCAGTGCTTGGCAGCCATATCGTTCTGATCCACGTTGTAGTCCAGATGCCCGCTGACGGTGAGGTAATAGACCATAAAGGCCTCCTCCTGAGCATACATGGGCACGGACAGCTCCATCATCTCCAGATCGGACTCCGGCCACGTGCGGGCCACCTCAAGTCCATTGCCCAGAGCGTAGAACTCATAGCCCATGTTGGGGTAGGACCGATCCCTGCCGTAGTAGGTGTGGGAGTGGTTGTGGAAGGCAAGGGTGCGGTAGCCCAGCCTGCCAAACTGGTTGCCAAAGCCGAAGGGCATATGATTCTCCGCCGACTGCAGGTAGCTCCACGCCCCGGACTTGGGGATCAGACCCGTGGTGGTCACATACTCCCCGTCAGAGGTGGACAGGCCCCACAGAGGGGTGTAGAAGTTGCGGCACACGATGCCCTGACCGCTCAGGCGGTACAGGGTGGGGGTAAGCTCCGGATCGAGGGCAAGGGACGAAAAGGCCTCGGCCACGATCCACACAAGGTTCTTGCCCGCAAAGCGGCCCGTCCAGTCGTTTTTCAGCGTCGGCTCCACCCCGGCAAAGTGCCGGTGCATGACCCGGAGATCCTCGTCCTCCTCCGTCTGCCACAGCCCCGCAAAGTCAATGTCCATGACCTGCGCCTTCTCATCCAGCGGGATCTGCACCGGAGGCTGCTCCTCCTCCAGAGCCAGCTCCTGCTCCAGCTGCTCCAGCAGCTCATCCACGTCAATGTCCTTTGCCGGCACGCCGAACACCAGCCGCTGCAGCTCCCGGCGTGTGTTGGTCAGCACGCCGAAGTTGGTCACCATGAGCTGGGCCGAGTCCGACCGGCTGTAAATATGGCTCAGGGACAAAGGCCCGCCGGACAGGCCGGTCACCAGCAGCACCAGCGCCAGCTGCACCGCCGCCGTGATGCCAAACCAGTGGAGCATCCATCGGTGCCCCGGCTCCACCCGGTCGGGCAGCAGCCTGCGCCGCAGCACAAAGGCCGCACCCACCGGCAGCATCAGCACCGTCACCGGGAACCAGCACCGCAATGTGTTCATCACCGCCATGCCCCCGAAGTCCCCGGCCACCATAGCCGCATGGAGCAGGGAGGACAGGGACATAAAGGTCTCAAACTGGTGAAAATAGACCGTCTGTGTGGCCATCCACACGCCGATGACGCAGGCGGCGGTCACCAGCAGACCCCGACCCATCTTTGGCCGGCACACAGCGCACACAAGGCCCAAAAACATGGCAATGGGCAGGGTAAACAGCAGGGTAAACAGCAGCCCCCGCAAGGATATGCGGCCAAAGCAGTACAGCTTCAAAAACAGCTCCTGCAGCAGGACGGTCACAAAGAAGAACACACCCGGCCTCAGGGCACGCAACCAATTGGGACGCAAGGCTTTCTCTTTCTCCACCGTTCACCCTCCTTTCCATTGTTATCCCGCAGGCCATTTTACCCCTTTTCCTCTGTCCTGTCAATGCATGCCCCCCTTGCCACCGGTCGAAAAATCTGGTATGATGTCGGTATCACACATCCCACAAAAAAGGAGTGTTCCCCGTGGCTCTCACCTCAGGCCGGCTGTCTCAGGCCCTGTTGGATGCCCTGCCCGACGCCTTCCGCATCTACCCCGACGACGCCCCTCCCCTGCTGGCCCACGGCACCTGCCATGTAAAACGCCAGCGGTATCTCTTCACCAAAAACCTCCGTCTCTGGCGCAGCCAGCGGCATGAACTGCTCTATTTGTTCCACGTCCCCGTGCTGGACTTCAACTCCATGGCCCTGTGTCTGGACACCGCCATGGAGCAGGCCTCGGCCCAGATCAAGCCCGGTCAGGAGCACCGCCGTTGGGACATCTCCATTTTGATCCTGTGCGACACCGCCCATCCCGACGCGCTGGAGCGGC
>JAZOBP010000052.1:0-7575 GCA_045596065.1 Lawsonibacter sp.
CTCTCGATGGTGGCCAGATGAGCCACAGGAGCCAGATCCATAACCTCCTGCACGTTGCCCTCAGCCAACATGGCAAAGCCGGTCTGGCGGCAGGCCAGAACGTCGGAGTGGTCACCGAAGATGTTCAGAGCGTGGCTGGCCACGGTACGGGCAGACACGTGGAACACGCAGGGCAGCAGCTCGCCGGCGATCTTGTACATGTTGGGGATCATCAGCAGCAGGCCCTGAGAGGCGGTATAGGTGGTGGTCAGTGCACCGGCGCCCAGAGAGCCGTGCACGGTACCGGCAGCGCCGCCCTCGGACTGCATCTCGATGACCTTAACGGTGGTGCCAAAAATGTTCTTCTGACCCAGAGCGGCCCACTGATCAACGTAGTCGGCCATGGGGCTGGACGGAGTGATGGGGAAAATACCCGCCACCTCAGTAAACGCATAGCTGACATATGCAGCGGCGTTGTTACCGTCCATGGTTTTAAACTTTCTTGCCATAGAATCCCTGCTTTCTTCCAATTTTTAGAGTGGTGCGGCAAGCCGCCCCCTCCTTGTTAAAAATGTGAGTCCGATACCGGGCCATGTCCAAAGCCTGTCCAACCTCAAATCGCACGAAATACAAAGACCTCCGGACATGCTTTCGCCGCCTCCCCCCTGCGGGTGAAGCGGTATTGGCACAATATAAGACTTTACGGGCATAGTCTACCACTTTTTTTATATGTTGTAAATCGTCATTTCGCTTTTTTCTATTGTCATTTTCGGAAAATTTACACTGGTTTTCGTTGAATTTTCCAATAGTCCATTGTAGAATGGCAAAAGAAGGACATCCAAGAAAGGGAGTTGTGGGTACATGGTATGCAACATTCGCTCTCTGGGTCTCTACGGCATTGCAGGCTATGAGGTCTCGGTGGAGTGCGATCTGTCCGGCGGTTTGCCCGCCTTCAACGTGGTCGGTCTGCCCGATGCTGCGGTGTCCGAAGCTCGGGAACGGGTACGCTCCGCCATCAAAAACAACGGTTTTTCCTTTCCCGTCAGCCGCATTACCGTCAATCTCGCTCCCGCCCACGTAAAAAAAGCCGGCACCCTCTACGACCTGCCCATGCTGGTGGGCATTTTGTGTGCCGGCGGCCAGCTGAAGCTGACCGACCCCAACTGCGCCTTTGTAGGCGAGCTGTCCCTGTCCGGCGCTCTGCGTCCCGCCTTTGGTATGCTGCCCATGGCTCTGGCCGCCAAAAAGGCCGGCATCACCACCCTGTATGTCCCGGAGGAGAACGCCCCCGAAGCTACCCTCGCCCACGGTCCCACCATTATCCCGGTGCGTGACGTGGCTCAGCTGGTAGCCCACCTGTCCGGCAGGGAGCGCATCTCTCCCACCCCGGTGTGGGTGCCCTCCTCCTCCGCCGCCAAGGGCCCGGATTTTGCCGAGGTCAAGGGTCAGATGGCCGCCAAGCGTGCCCTCGAGGTGGCTGCCGCCGGCAGCCATAACGTGCTCATGGTAGGCCCTCCCGGCTCGGGCAAGTCCATGCTGGCCCCGCGCCTGCCCTCCATCCTGCCGGCTATGACCGACGAGGAGGCGCTGGAGAGCACCCAGATCCACTCGGTACTGGCTCTGACCAGCGCCGAGCATCCCCTCATCGACGTGCGGCCCTTCCGAAACCCCCACCACACCGTCTCTGCCATGGGCATGGCCGGCGGCGGCACGGTGCCCCGTCCGGGGGAGATCTCCCTTGCCCATCACGGCGTGCTGTTTTTGGATGAGCTGCCCGAATTTTCCAAAGAAGTTTTGGAGGTGCTCCGTCAGCCCCTGGAGGACGGCGAGGTGACCATTTCCCGTGCCTCCGGCTCGGTGAGCTACCCCAGCCGCTTTATGCTGGTGTGTGCCATGAACCCCTGCAAGTGCGGCTGGTACGGCCACCCCTCCGGGCGGTGCAAATGCAGCGAGCCCGACATCAAAAAGTACCTCTCCCGGCTCTCCGGCCCTCTGCTGGACCGCATCGATATGTTTATTGAGGTGTCCTCCCTCAACTACGACGAGCTTGCTTACCGCACCATTCCCGCCGACCCGTCGGCGGACATCCGTGCCCGTGTGGATCGGGCCCGTCAGATACAGAACCGGCGCTACGGCACCGACAGCCTCATGAGCAACGCCTATCTGGGCCAGCGGGAGCTGGAGGCCTTCTGCACGCTGGATGAGGAGTGCCAGATGATCATGCGTGGGGCCTTTGACCGCCTCGGTCTCACCGCCCGTGGCTTTGACCGGGTACGCCGGGTGGCCCGCACCATCGCCGATCTGGACGGCGCAGAACACATCCGTGCCGAGCATCTGGCCGAGGCCATCCAGTACCGGCCGCCGGATTATTTGAGAAAGTAGACAACACACTTTGAGCAGGAACATACAAATTTTCTTTGCTCCCATATGAAAAACCGCAGTCCGGACGGACTGCTGTTTTTATTGCTTCTTACTCCTTAGGCTCTTCGGCGGAGAACACCGCCTTGGCTCCGGCGGCAAGACCGGCAAGGCCCTGCAGCTCGCTGGGGATGATGATCTTGGTGGCCTTGCCGTCTGCGGCGGCAGCAAAGGCCTCCAGCGCCTTGATCTTGATCACGCCCTCGCCGGGGTTGGCCTCGTTGACCAGCTTGATGGCGTCGGGGGTGGCCTGCTGCACCTTCAGGATGGCCTCAGCCTCGGCCTCGGCAGCCATGATACGGGCAGCCTTTTCTGCCTCTGCCTGCATGATCTTGGCCTGCTTGGCCGCATCGGCCCGGAGGATGGCAGACTGCTTTTCGCCCTCCGCCACCAGAATCTGAGACTGCTTCTGGCCCTCAGCCTGCAGGATGGCCACACGGCGCTCACGCTCGGCCTTCATCTGCTTTTCCATGGCGTCCTGAATCTCACGGGGCGGGATGATGCTCTTGAGCTCCACACGGTTGACCTTGATGCCCCACGGGTCGGTGGCCTCATCCAGAATGGCACGCATCTTGGTGTTGATGTGGTCACGGCTGGTCAGGGCCTGATCCAGCTCCAGATCGCCGATGATGTTGCGCAGGGTGGTGGCGGTAAGATTTTCAATGGCGGACATGGGGTACTCCACGCCGTAGGCATAGAGCTTGGGGTCGGTGATCTGGAAGTAGACCACCGTGTCGATCTGCATGGTGACGTTGTCCTTGGTGATCACGGGCTGGGGGGCAAAGTCCACCACCTGCTCCTTGAGGGAGACGTTTTTGACCACACGCTCCAGCAGCGGGATCTTAAAGTGCAGACCCACGCCCCACACCGCCTGAAATGCGCCCAGACGCTCGATGACATAGGCTCTGGACTGCTGCACCACACGGATGTTGACCGCAAGGACGATCAGCACCAGAACGGCTAAAACCGCAAGAATAATTCCCATTTTATACTTCCTCCTGACTGTTTGTTTTATTTTCCCCCGGATCGGGGGTGACATATACCTTTACACCCTCAATGCGCAGCACACGCACCAGCATACCCTCCGGCAGGATCTCGTCTGTGGCGCTGCGGGCCGTCCACGTCTGACCGGCAATGGCCACCTGACCCCTGCCCTGCAGATTGTCAATGGTCTGGATGACCACCGCCTGTGTCCCGATGACCCGATCTGCATTGGTGGGCGCATAGCCCGGTGTCAAAAACTTGCGGGCCAGCGGGCGGGCCAGAGCCAGCGTCACACCGGAGAGGGCCAGAAACACGCCGATCTGCAGCCATACACCGCCCCCGGCCAGGGCACACAGCAGAGCACCCAGTGCTCCCACCGCAAACCAGATGGAGGCAAGCCCCACGGTGACGGCCTCGGCCACGCTGAACAAAATCAGCAGCGCCAGCCATGCAATTTTCATTTCCATACCCTCCGACGCCCCTTTCGCAACGGTCGTGCACAGTAAAAATACCAAGGATGCCAGCAACAGTAAGATCGTGGCGACCACGATACCAAAGGCCCACTGGTCTCTGGGGGACAGATTGGTGAAAAAATTGCTCAGAGACCGTTTCAGAGTGGGGCTTTCCGCCCTCTTCTCCTGCTCATCCTCCAACTGTTCCTGTACCTGCTGCCCGGACAGCTGTTCCGGCAGCTCATCGCCGAACAGTTCATCCATGGTCACATGGTACTGATTGCAGATGAACAGCAGCTTTTCCATTTCCGGATAGCCCCGGGAGGACTCCCATTTGGAGACCGCCTGCCGCGACACATTCAGCTGCTGAGCAAACTCCTCCTGAGTAATGCCGTGGCGGTGCCGCAGCTCCTGCAGTCTTGTTCCAAAGGACATCTCAGCCCCTCCTTTCTCGTATCTTTACTCAAAGCATACCGCAAACCGGCCCGTTTGTCCACCAACTTCAATTTGCCCGGTGCATTTTTCTGTCGCAACTTGAAGTTTCGTGGGCAAAGAACACGCAAATCCATTGCCTTGTGTCGAAAAAAAGGATATACTGTATGCAAATGTGTTTACAAAGGAAGGTTTTCCATGTCTCAGCTGCAATTTGCCATTCCTACCCTGTTCGGCCTGGAAAGTCTCGCCGCAGATGAGCTGCGCCGTCTTGGTCTTGCCGGCGTGCAGGCCGAAAACGGACGGGTGCTGTGCTCGGGCACACCGGCAGACATCCCCCGCATCAACCTCAATCTGCGTACCGGCGAACGTGTACTGCTGGTGCTCGGCTCCTTCCCGGCCCGGGACTTTGAGGCTCTGTTTCAGGGTGTGCGCGGGCTGCCGTGGGAACAGTTCATCCCCAAGGGCGGCCAGTTCCCCGTCAAGGGCCATTGCCTCAACAGCACCCTCCATGCTGTCCCCGCCTGTCAGGCCATTGTCAAAAAGGCTGTGGCCTCCCGACTGGGCCAAAAGTACGGTATGGAGACGCTGCCCGAAACAGGCACTCTCTATCAAATCCAGTTTTCCATTATGAAGGATACCGCCACCCTCATGCTGGACACCAGCGGCGCAGGCCTCCACAAACGAGGCTACCGGGCTCAGGGTGTGGTGGCCCCTCTGCGGGAGACGTTGGCTGCCGCCATGGTCATGCTGTCCCGGTACCGGGGCCGTGACCCCCTGTGTGACCCTTTCTGCGGCAGCGGCACCATCCCCATTGAGGCCGCCCTCATTGCCAAAAACCGTGCCCCCGGCCTCAACCGTTCCTTTGCCGCCCAGCGCTGGGTGTGGCTGGATAAAAAGCTCTGGCTGGACAGCGCTCAGGAGGCCATGGACAAGGAATTTGACGGCCACTACGAGATTTGGGGCGGCGATCTGGACCCGGAGGCCGTGGCACTGGCTCAGCACAACGCCCGACTGGCCGAGGTAGATGACATCATAAGCTTTGAGGTCTCCGACGCCACCCGGTTCCATTGGGGCGGCCTCTACGGACGCATCGTCACCAACCCTCCCTACGGCGAGCGCATTATGGAGCGCCGGGAGGCCGAGGAGCTTTACCGGGCCTTTGGCAAGGCATGGGCCAAATTCCCCGACAGCTGGAAGCTGTATCTGCTGTCCTCCCACACAGAGTTCGAGCGCACCTTTGGCAAGCAGGCAGATAAAAAGCGCAAGCTATACAACGGTATGCTCAAGTGCGATCTGTTTATGTACCTGTGACCGAAGCCTGATATAAGGAGTCGATCCTATGAGGCATTTATTCATCATCAACCCGGCCGCCGGCAAAAAGAAATCCACCCAGCAGCTGGAGGCGCTTTTGGCCCGGCTGTCCTTCGACCACGAAGTGGCATACACCCAACAGGCAGGAGACGCCGAGCGGCTGGCCCGGCAGGCCGCCCAATCCGGTCAGCCGGTACGCATCTACGCCTGCGGCGGTGACGGCACCCTTAACGAGGTGGTCAACGGTGCCGCCGGCTGGGACAACGCCGCCATCACATGCGTGCCCAAGGGCACGGGCAACGACTTTCTTAAAATCTTCGGCAAGGATTACCGCACCGCTTTTTACGATCTGGAAGCTCTGGCTCAGGGCCCCCAGACTGCCTTTGACCTCATGGACTGCAACGGCAAGCTGGGCATCGACGTGGTCTGCACCGGTCTGGACGCCCGCATCGCCGCCGACGCCCATCGGTACAAGGGCTGGCACTTTGTCTCCGGCATGGGTGCCTATGTGTTGGCGCTGCTGGAAAACGTCCTTTTCAAAAAAATCTCCAACCATATGAAGGTACAGCTGGGCGACCGCTGTCTGGACGCCGAGGCCACCCTCATGTGTGTGTGCAACGGCCGCTACTACGGCGGCGGCTTTATGCCCGTCCCCGAGGCCATGCCCGATGACGGCGTGCTGGATATGCTATACATTAAAAAGGTCGCCCTGCCCCGGCTGCCCGGTCTGGTGGGCAAGTACGCCAAGGGCAAATACCGCAGTCTGACCCGGTACATTACCGACTACCACGGTCAAAGCGTCACCTTCTCCTCCCGGCAGCCCATCCTCGCTGTGGTGGACGGCGAGGTGATGGAGGACACCCACTTTACCGTATCCCTGTCCGACCGCAAGGTCAACTTTTTCTACCCTGCCTACGCAGGATATTCCGTCGAAATTAGCACTCCCGCCGCCAGTTTGTGAACAAGTGGTAAATTCTCCCTCAATTTTTCCCGTTTTTCTAAAATTAGGGGTTGATTTTTTTCGGCGAAGCGTTTATTATCAATCTTGTGGTTAGCACTTACGTTTACCGAGTGCTAATCCAGATCACGATTACATGATATCAAACATCAAATATAAGGAGGAACCCAAACATGAATCTCAAACCTTTGGCCGACCGCGTCATCATCAAGATGCTGGAAGCGGAGGAGACCACTAAGGGCGGCATCATCCTGACCGCCGCTGCCAAGGAGAAGCCCGAAGTGGCCGAGGTCCTGGCCGTTGGCCCCGGCGGCCTTGTGGACGGCAAGGAGGTCGTTATGACCGTCAAGCCCGGTGACAAGGTCATCACCAGCAAGTATTCCGGCACCCAGGTCAAGCTGGACGGCGAGGAAGTCACCATCGTGCGTCAGGGCGATATTCTGGCTATTGTTGAATAAGCGTCCGAGCCGTCGTGAGCCGTGCGGATGGACCGGAGCGAGGAACGTAAACCAGGCAAATACTGTTTGCTGTTTATGTTCCGAGTCGCAGGGAAGCCGCGCGTCGTGAACAGGCGAGGCGTGAGAACACATTTTCTGTCAATCATCCCATCATTATTGGAGGTTAATTATCATGGCTGCTAAAATCATCTGCTACGGCGAGGATGCCCGCAAGGCTCTGGAGCGCGGCGTCAACCAGCTGGCTGACACCGTTAAAATCACCATGGGCCCCAAGGGCCGCAACGTGGTGCTGGACAAACAGTTCGGCGCCCCCCTCATCACCAATGACGGCGTGACCATCGCCAAGGAGATCGAGCTGGACGACCCCTTTGAGAACATGGGCGCCCAGCTGGTCAAGGAGGTCTCCACCAAGACCAACGACGTGGCCGGCGACGGCACCACCACCGCCACCCTGCTGGCTCAGGCCATTATCCGTGAGGGTCTGAAAAATCTGCCCGCCGGTGCCAACCCTATGATCATGAAGAAGGGCATTGCCAAGGCCACCGCCGCCGCCATCGAGGCCATCAAGGCCAACAGCCAG
>JAZOBP010000053.1:0-4018 GCA_045596065.1 Lawsonibacter sp.
CTGGCCTACGGCAAGAACGACGGCGCCGAGGGAATTGCCATGCTCATGCGTCTGGTCGCCAGCCTCAAGGAGGGCCAGAAGGGCATCCTGTGCACCTACACCGCCGGCGGTCAGGGTGTGGCCGCTCTCATTGAGAAGTAAGGAGCGGAAATAGTATGAACTATTCCCTTCAAAACAAGGAACAGTCTGTCTCCAAACAGGAGGTCATCCGGCTGTTGGACCGCCACATGGCGGACAACAGCTGGTCCAGCGTGCTGCTTCTGCCCCCTGATATCACCCGCTCTCACTCCGGTGCCGGTCTGATCACCGCTCACTACTATGAGCAGCTCACCGCCAAGGGGGTCAGCGTCAAGGTGCTGCCCGCTCTGGGTACCCACCTGCCTATGACGGAAGAGCAGCTGCGTGAGATGTTTGGTGACTCCATCCCCATGGATGCCTACATTGCCCATGACTTCCGCAACGGCATTGAGGTGGTGGGTACCGTTCCCGGCTCCTATCTGGACGAGGTGTCCGAGGGACTTTTCAAGGACGATGTGACCGTCTCCGTCAACAAGGAGCTGCTCAGCGGCAAGTATGACGCCATCATCTCCATCGGTCAGGTAGTTCCCCACGAGCTGGCCGGTTTTGCCGGCTATACCAAAAATCTGGTGGTGGGCTGCGGCGGCGGTGAGATGATCAATGTCAGCCACTTTCTGGGCGTGTTCTACGGCCGTCACCGCATTGTGGGTGAGGTCAATACGCCTCCCCGCCGTCTGTTCGACTACATTCAAAAGCATTTTCTGGACAAGCTGCCCATCACCTTCGTGCTGACCGTTATGGCCCAGCAGGACGATGAGGATCTCTTCAAGGGTATCTTCATCGGCAAGGAACGGGACGGCTTTGAGCAGGCGGTAGCCCTGAGCCAGCAGGTGAACATCACTCATGTGGAAAAGCCCGCCAAAAAGTGCGTGGTCTGGATGGATCCCCACAGCTACCACTCCACCTGGGTGACCAACAAGGCCATCTACCGCACCCAAAAGGCCGTGGCCGAGGACGGCGAGATCATCGTCATTGCCCCCGGTATGCATACCTTTGGTGAAAACGATCTGGCCGATCAGGCCATCCGCAAGTATGGCTACCGCCCCCGTGAGGAGATGCTGGAGCTGTACAAGACCGACCCTCTGCTCAGCAGCAATATGTCTCTGGCCGGACACCTCATCCGCAGTGTGCCCAGCGCCAGGACCAAGCTGACCTACTGTACCAACAAGCTTACCCGGGAGGAGATCGAGCACGCCAACTTCTGCTATATGACGGTGGAAGAGGCGCTGGCCCTCTATCCCTGTGAGGACTGGCAGACCGGCTGGAAGACCCTGCCCAACGGGGAGGAGATCTACTTTGTTCGTAACGCCGCTCTGGGTCTGTGGCAGTATGATGCGTCTGAACCGTCATGAGCAGTGCGGATGGACCGAAGCGAAAAATACAAACCAGGCAAATGAAATTTGCTGTTTGTGTTTTGAGACGGAGGGAAGCCGCACGTTGCGAATAGGTGAGGCGTGATTGCGAGAGAAAGTTTAAGTTTTTATAGTTGAGGTGTTTTCAATGAAAAAGTGTACCGTTATCGGCGGCGGCGCCATGGGCCGTCAGATCGCCCTGAATACCGCCATCCACGGCTACGAGGTGGCCGTGTGTGAGAGCTTCCCTGCCGCTCTTGAAAGCCTTGAGAGCTGGAAGGAAGAGTATCTGGCCGGCCGTGTGGCCAAGGGCCGCATGACCCAGGAGCAGGTGGATGCCGTCAAGGCCCGCTTCGTGGTCACCGACGATCTGGCTGTGGCCTGCAAGGATACCGACATCGTCATCGAGGCCATCATCGAGGACAAGCAGGCTAAGACCGACCTGCTGACCAAGGTCAGCGGTCTGGTGCGTGAGGACACGGTCATTGCCACCAATTCCAGCTTTATGGTGTCCTCCACCTTTGTGGATGCCGTGTCCCACCCCGAGCGTCTGGCAAACCTCCACTACTTTATGCCCGCTCTGGTCATGAAGCTGGTCGAGGTGGTTAAGGGCGAGCATACCTCTCAGGAGACCGTGGACAAGCTGGTGGAGTTTGCCCGCACCACCGGCAAGACTCCCGCTGTGCTGAACAAGGAGGAGGACGGCTTCATCGTCAACAACATCCTTAAGGTGCTCAAGGAGGAGGCCTACCGTCTGGTCAACGAGGGTGTGTGCTCCCAGAAGGACGTGGACAACGCCGTTAAGCTGGGTCTGGGCCACCCGATGGGTCCCTATGAGCTGGACGACATGAGCGGCATCGACGTGCGCTACAACGTGCTCAAACGCCGCTACGAGGAGACCGGCGTGAAGTCTCACGGCTACGACATGATCGAAAAGCTCTACAAGGAAGGCCGTCTGGGCAAAAAGACCAAGCACGGCTTCTACGATTACGAGTAACCGAACAAGAAAAATGCCTGTGGTGAAAACCACAGGCATTTTTTATAACAGACTGGGTGCGGTCAGATCCGCTTTTGGTACGTGTTCCCATGCAAACAACGGGACAAGCTGAGCAGGGGTCATGGGGGCGTATTCCGGGATGAGGCCGGCCAGATGGGCCAGATGGCCCACCAGCTCCGGGGCGGTGTACTGCTGCTGCAGCTGACCCAGCTCCATGTCACGGTCACGTTTGGCAAGCCGCCGCCCGTCCGGGGCAAGCAGCAGCGGGACGTGGCCGTGCTCGGGGGCTTCAAAGCCCAGCTGACGGGCGAGCCAAAGCTGCCGAGGGGTGGAGTCCAGCAGGTCGCTGCCCCGCACCACCTGAGTGACGCCCATGAGCGCATCGTCCACCACCACCGCCAGCTGGTAGGCATACACGCCGTCGGAGCGGCGCAGGATGAAGTCGCCGCACTCCAGATCAAGACGCTGACGGTAGAGACCCATGCACAGATCGTCAAAGGTGATCTCCTCTGCAGGTACTGCCACACGCCACGCCGGACGGCGGGTGCGGGCAAGCTTGTCGTCCTCCTCCGGGGTCAAACGTCGGCAACGCCCGTCATAGAGGGCGACCCCGTCGCTGCGGTGGGGGGCGCTGGCGGCCAGCCGTTCGGCCCGGGTACAGTAGCAGGGGTAGATCAGTCCCTGACGGTCAAGACGGTCAAAGTACTCTCGGTAAATGTCGGAACGCTGACTTTGGTAGACGGGCTCGTTATCCCAGTCCAGACCCAGCCACTCCAGATCCCGCATGACCTGATCGCAGTACTCCGGCCGGCAGCGGTCGGTGTCCAGATCCTCCAGACGCAGCACCATGCGGCCACCGGCAGACCGGGCGCTGAGCCATGCCAAAAGGCCCGACCACAGGTTGCCCAGATGCATCCGGCCGCTGGGGCTGGGGGCAAACCGGCCGCAGACGGGGCAAGATTGACTGCTCATAATACAGCGATCCTTTCTTCTGAATACTGACTGAGGCACTCTCCCGGGGGAGAGTGCCTCTTTTGGTTGGTTACATTTCCTGTCGGCCCTCCAGAGCACGCATAAGGGTGGCATCGTCGGCAAATTCCAGATGGCTGCCCACCGGGATGCCGTAGGCCAGTCGGGTCACCCTGACCTGAAAGGGCTTGAGCAGACGGGACAGGTACATGGCCGTAGCCTCGCCCTCGGTGTCCGGGTTGGTGGCCATGATGACCTCCTGCACCTGACCCTGAGCCACACGCTCCACCAGAGATTTGATGTGCAGATCGTCCGGGCCTACCCGGTTCATGGGGGAAATGACGCCGTGGAGCACATGATACAGGCCGTTATATTCCCGGGAACGTTCCATGGCAATGACGTCCTTGGGGTCGGCCACCACGCAGATGACGCTGCTGTCCCGGCGGGGACTGGCGCACAGGGCGCAGGGGCCGTCGCCCTGTGTGAGATTTTGGCACACGGGGCAGCAGTGGATGGCTTTCTTGGCATCCACAATGGCCTGAGCAAACTGGGCGGCATCCTCCGGGGACAGGGAGGGTACATAAAAGGCCAGGCGCTGGGCGGACTTGGTGCCCACGCCGGG
>JAZOBP010000054.1:0-8087 GCA_045596065.1 Lawsonibacter sp.
CCTGTGCTGGCTGCCCCCCATCCTCACCTCTGCCATCACCGGCCCCATCGCCACCTGCTTTTTCAAGCTGCAGATGAACGGTGCCGCCATCAACTCCGGCATGGGCACCTGCGGCCTGTGCGGCCCGATCGGCGTGTGGACGGGTTGGCTTACCCCCGGCGCCGAGGCTGCGGCCAAGGGTGCCGCCGCCATGGCCCCCACTGCCTTTGACTGGATCGGTCTGGTGCTGATCTGTGTTGTCCTCCCCGCCGTCCTGTGCTGGGCCTTCGGCCAGCTGTTCCGCAAGCTGGGCTGGATCAAGGAAGGCGACCTGACCCTGCCCAACTAAATCCCGTTACTTTAGCCGCAGCCCGTCACAGGATGGGCTGCGGTTTTTTGCGCCAGAGCCACACCGGAGGGACAGAAGTTTTGATAATAATAAAATTTTCCTTGACATTGCGGCCAATTTCGGTATAATAATTAAGCCTGTCTTTTTGTTTTGATGCAGGCATTCATCCTTGCCTTTGCAAATGCAAAGGCCATATGTCCATAAGGAGGTGCAAAGAAATGGCAAAGATCACTGCTAACTACGAGGCTGTCTACATCCTCGACCCCGCCCTGAGCGAAGAGGCTATCGCTTCTCTGGTTGCCAAGTTCAAGGGTGTGGTGGAGGCCAACGGCACCGTCTCCGAGGTTGACGAGTGGGGCAAGCGCCGTCTGGCCTATCCCATCAACGACCTGATGGAGGGCTACTACGTGCTGATGACCTTCAACGCCGCCGCTGCGGTCCCCGCTGAGCTGGACCGTGTGTTCCGTATTACCGACGGCGTGATGCGTTCCATGATCGTCTGCAAGGACGAGCAGTAAGGAGGCGCACAGATGCTCAACAGAATCATCATCATGGGTCGTTTGACCCGGGATCCCGAGCTTCGCCGTACCCAGACCGGCACGCCCGTGGCGTCCTTCTCCCTGGCCGTTGACCGGGATTTTAAGGACAAGTCCACCGGCGAGCGCACCACCGACTTCATCGACGTGGTGGCCTGGCGTCAAACCGGCGAGTTTGTCAGCCGCTTTTTCACCAAGGGCCGCATGGCCGTGGTGGAGGGCCGCCTGCAGATGCGTGAGTGGACCGACAAGGACGGCAACAAGCGCCGCTCTGCCGAGGTCGTTGCTGACAACGTGTATTTCGGTGACTCCCGCCGTGAGGGTGACAACGGCGGCTTCTCCGCTTCCGCCCCCTCCGATTACTCCGCTGCTCCCGCCGGGGGCAGTCAGTTCGCCGAGCTGTCCGGTGACGACGGCGAGCTCCCCTTTTGATCCTTAGCGTTTCATACGCTTCATCTTAGACCATTATGGTCCGAAAAGGAGGTTATCCCATGTCCATGGAACGTGACAACCGTGCCCCTCGCGGCCGCAAGCGCCGTAAGGTATGCGCTTTCTGCGCCGATAAGGTTGAGTGCATCGACTACAAGGACGCCGCCAAGCTGCGCCGCTATGTTTCCGAGCGCTCCAAGATCCTGCCCCGCCGTACCACCGGCACCTGCGCCATGCACCAGCGTCAGCTGACCGAGGCCATCAAGCGTGCCCGTCAGATCGCCCTGCTGGCCTACGTGACCGACTAATTATTCGGCACCAACTCCCACCTGCAGCTGCAGGTGGGAGGTTTTTTGCATATCCCGCCCTCCTTTCGGGCAGAATGTAGCCGGAAAGGAAGTGCTGTACATGGTCAAAGGCATCAACCGACAGGTCATCGTCGTCAAGTCCCCCGACCCCAAGCTCTTTGACGAGGCCATCTTTATGCTCCGGGAGGACGCCCTGTCCGGCGCCGGCGTCACCCCGGAGGAGGTCCTGCGTCAGGCCCGGCAGGCCGCCGACGGCTACCTGCGCAAAAACACCGTTCTGGGCCGTGCCGCCCACCGCCTGCCCCCTCCGCTCTGGGGCCTTTTAGGAGCCGGAGGCGCCTCCCTTGTGTGGTTAGGCGTTCTTGCCCTGCTCTGACCGCCCCCTTCCCTGCCGGCTCCTCCTGCTTTTGCGGGAGGGGCTTTTTTTACCAGCGCGGCTATTTAGATTTTTTTCGAAATAGTTCTTGACAACACCTCACCCTTCTGTTATGCTCTATTTAGAAATATTTCTAAATACCAAGAGAGGCGTGTGACACCTATGGGAATAAACGAGACCCTGAAGGCCATATCCGACCCGGTCAGACGGGACATCCTGCAGATGCTGCGGGGAGGCAAAAAGTCCGCAGGAGAAATTGCAGAGCACTTCAACCTGACCGCCGCAACGGTCTCCTACCACCTGTCCAAGCTGAAAAAGGCCGACCTTATCACCGAACAAAAGCACAAAAATTACATCTACTACGAGCTGAACACCTCTGTCTTTGAAGAGGTGCTGACCTGGATCTATGCTCTGGGAGGGAAGAAATCATGAAGTTTATAAGATGGAAGATATTCCTTATCACCGCACTTGTGTGCCTGTCCCCCATTCTTCTGGGCCTTGCCCTGTGGGATCAGCTGCCCGATACGTTAGCCATCCATTTCAACATCAACAACGAGCCGGACAACTTTGCCTCCAAGGGCTTTGTGGTGTTTGGGCCGCCCGCCCTGATGGTGCTGCTGCAGGCCTTCTGCTGCTTTATCAATGACATCAACGCCCATAAGCATGGCCGACGGGTAAAGTTTGAGCGGGCAAACAAGTGGATCATCCCGGTCATGTCCGTCCTTTTGCAGACGGTCACCCTGGGCTACGGATTGGGCTGGAACATCGACATACGCAAATTTGTCGCCCTGCTGGTGGGCGGTATCCTGCTGGTCGTGGGCAACTATCTGCCCAAGTTTGACTATGTAAAAAACCACGATGTCGACACCGACAAGGCCCGTAAGATCAACCGTTTTGTGGGCTACGGCTCGGTAATCATGGGCCTTTTGAGCATGGCAAGTGCCTTCCTGCCCCCTGTGACCACCTTGGTGTGGCTTATTTTGCTGATCCCCTACGCCATTATCTGCGTGATCTACAGCGTCCGGGTAATTCGGAGCAAATAAACAGGCAGGGCCGGCCAATTATGAGCATGCGTTCTATGCTTCCGGGAGGATTTTGCGGCATCCACCCCACAGAAATGCATTATTTTTAAAGAAACCCTTGCTTTTCCCTTGCGTGCGTGATATAATGCACTCTACGTTCGGGTATTTTCCCGCTCAATTACAAGAACTGTCCCTTCCGGACTTTGAAAGGAACGATGAAAATGCAGCTCGCTCTTACTATCATTCAGGTGATCCTGTGCCTCGTTATGATCGCCGTTGTTATGCTCCAGTCCGGCAAGAGTGCCGGCCTGTCCGGTGCCATCGCCGGCGGTGCCGATACCTTCCTTGCCAAGAACAAGGCCAAGAGCCTGGACGCCAAGCTGGCTAAGGGCACCAAGTGGGTGTGTGCCGTGTGGCTGGTGCTGACTCTGGTCCTCAACCTGCTGTAAGACGCAAAAACCCCGCTGCTGACGCAGCGCCGTTTTTTTTCTTTTTTACGCTTCCGACTGCTCCATAAGCCAGTCCCGCAGCTGAGCGATCCCCTCTTCGCTGATGGGGTACTCTGCCGTCTGCTCCACCTGACTGCACTCATAGCACAACGGGCCGCGCCACAGCTCCACCGCCATGACCCCGTCCGCCGGGACGATCTTCCAGCGGGTGTTCTTTCGGCTGCCCGTCCATACGTTGCCATACTCCATGGAGGAGAGAGTGGGCATAAAAATCTCGTGTTCCATCGGCTTCCTCCTGACTGCAAGGTCACTTGCCTACGCAGAATCGTTCAAAAATGCGCCGGGTAATGTCCTGACGGACACTGCGCCCGGTCAGCTCGCCCAAGGCGGCAAGGGCCGTTTCCACATCCACCAGCACGGCGTCCGGGGTGTAGCCTGCCTCCAGACCCTGACGGGCCAGCTCCACCGCCTGCAAGGCCCGTGCGGCGGCGTCTGCCTGCCGGGCATTGGTCAGCAGGGCACCAAGCTCTCCGTCGGTCTGGGCCGGGATCAGCCGGGCAACAGCCTGCTCCAGCCCCTCCAGTCCGCGACCGTGCTTTGCGCTGACCTCCACCCGGCAAAGATCCTTGGGCAGCTTTTCTGCCCCCTCGGCTGCGTGGGGCAGGTCACACTTGTTCCAGACCAGGATCGTGGGGGCACAGGCCATGGCCCGCTCCACCAGCTCGACATCTTCCTCCGTCACCGGCCGAGACCGGTCACACAGATACAAGATCAGCTGAGCACGCTCCATCGCCGCCCGGCTGCGCTCTACACCCATCTGTTCCACCGGGTCATCGCTTGTCCGCAGGCCGGCGGTGTCAATAAGACGCAGCAGCACACCGCCCAGCCGCACACGCTCCTCCACCGTGTCCCGGGTGGTGCCGGGCACATCGGTGACAATGGCACGCTCATAGCCCAGCAGGGCATTGAGCAAAGAGGACTTGCCCGCATTGGGTCGGCCCACGATGGCGCAGGGCAAACCGCCCACCAGACTCTGACCCCGACGATGGGTAGCCAGCAGGGAGGTCAGCTCCTCTGCCGCCTGCGTCATGACGGCACTCATCTGTTCCTGCCGGAAGGGGTCAATATCCTCATCCGGGTAGTCCAGCACCGCATGGAAGTGCGCCATAAGATCCACCAGCAGAGAATAGATCCCCTCCACCCGGCGGCTGAGCGCACCGGCCAGCTGACCGGCAGACTGGCAAACCCCCTCCCGGGTCTGGGCGTCGATGAGATCCACCACCGCTTCCGCCTGCGCCAGATCCATCCGTCCGTTGAGAAAGGCCCGCTGGGTAAACTCCCCCGGCCCGGCCTGCCGCACCCCGTGTGCAAACAGTGACTCCAGCGCAAGCTGAAGTACCATGGGCGAGCCGTGGCACTGCAGCTCCGCCGTATCCTCGCCGGTATAGCTGGCCGGCCCACGGCTGAAGGTGCATATCACACGGTCAATAAGCGCCCCCTGCGCATCCCGCAGGGAGCCATAGATCACCGTACGGGCCGCATGGTCCTCCAAGGGCCGTCCGTCCGCCGGAGAAAACAGAGCGCTGCAGGCCGCAATCGCTTGGGGCCCAGAGACTCGGACAATTCCTATCGCACCGGGAGAGGCGGTCGCTACCGCCCCGATGGTATCGGTTTGAACCTGACTCACAGCCCTTCCGCTCCCTTCGCTTCCGCACCGCCATGCGACAGTCGGCGGTGCAAATCCTGCAAAAATATTTTTGTCTATTTCGCCCTTGTTTTTCTCCTTGACAGAGGTTATGTCACCCAAAAAAAGCTGAATTTTCCGCACAGGTAAACATAATATCATTGTGGAAAACCCTGTGGATAATGTGGAAAACCCTATGGTATCAAGGGTTCGCCCCATATATCGACAGGTTGCGTGGAATATGCCCACAGGGGCACAAAGGGTGTCAAAAATTATGACCGTTTCCACGGGCCCGGGCTCGCCAAAACACAAAAGAGTACATCAAAAATGCAAGAACGCCGTCGCACCTTTTTGCCGGGTGCAACGGCGTTTCTTTGTGCCGTTTTAAACGTGGTTATGCCCGCTGGCAGATGGCACGGGCCGCCTGCACGCCCGAGGCGCCGGCCTGCGCAAGACCGCGGGTAACACCGGCTCCGTCACCGGCGGCAAACAGGCCGGGCAGGGCGGTCTCCAGCTGGGCGGACAGCTCCAGACGGGAGGAGTAGAACTTGACCTCCGCACCGTAGAGCAGGGTATCGTAGTTGGCCGTGCCTGGGGCGATCTTGTCCAGAGCGTAGATCATCTCGATGATGTCGTCCAGCTGGCGCTTGGGCAGGGCCAGCGACAGATCGCCGGGTACAGCGGCGGTCAGGGTGGGCCGCACAAAGGACTTGCTCAGGCGGTGTTCATTGGTGCGGACACCGGCCACCAGATCACCGAAGCGCTGCACCAGCACGCCGCCGGCCAGCATATTGGACAGGGAGGCGATGTGCTTGCCGTAGCGGTAGGGCTGGTCAAAGGGCGAGGTAAAGCGGTTGGACACCAGCAGGGCGAAGTTGGTATTCTGGCTGCGCAGCTCAGGGGCAGAGTAGGAGTGACCGTTGACGGTGTTGATGCCCTCCACGTTCTCCGCCACCACATGTCCGTAGGGATTCATGCAGAAGGTACGTACCTGATCGCCGTACTGCTTGGTGCGGTAGACCAGCTTGGACTCGTAGACCACGTCGGTGATATGCTCAAAGACCGCCGCAGGCAGCTCCACACGCACACCGATGTCCACCTGATTGTTGATCAGCTTGATGCCCAGCTTTTTGCACTGGGTGGCAAACCACTCCGCACCGGAACGGCCGGGAGCGGCCAGCAGGAACCGGCAGGACACCTCACCGCCGGCAGCAAGGGCAAGACGATAGCCCTCCCCCTCCCGCTCAATATCTTCCACGGCGGTATTAAAGCGGAACTCCACCTTGTTCTGCAGCCCCTCGTAGATGTTGGTAAGGATGCGCAGATTGTTCTCGGTGCCCAGATGCTTGCACCGGGCCTGCAGCAGGTGCAGGTCGTAGGCCAATGCCTTTCGCTCCAGGGCCCTGGCCTCCTCCGTCTGGGTGGAGTAGACCTGCGTGGTCGCACCGTGATGGACGTTGATGGTGTCCACATACTCGATGAGTTCCATGACCTGCTCCTCGGGGATAAAGTCGGTCAGCCAGCCGCCGAAGGCGGTGGTAAAGTTGAACTTACCGTCGGAGAACGCACCGGCGCCGCCAAAGCCGCACATGGTGTCGCACACCTTGCACTGGATGCACTCCTTCACCTTGCCGGCCACAATGGGGCAGCTGCGGCTGTAAATGTCCCGGCCCTGATCCAGCGCCAGCACCTTCAGTTCAGGGCGCAGCCTGGCCAACTCGTAGGCCGCAAAGATCCCGGCCTCTCCGCAGCCAAGGATCACGACATCATATTGTTTGCTCATGGAGAAATACCTCCTAAGTTTCAATGTACAGTTATTATAGCACGTAGTGAAAAAAACGACAAGGCCAGACCAATAAACTGTCTGCAACCTTGTCGTTTTCAGCTTTTTCTGTCAAACCTGGTTCCGCAGCTGCGGCAGGTAACGGTGATGCGACCCTTGTTTCTTGGCACACGCAGGTGCTGGCCGCAGCTGGGACATTTAAAGTAGCGGTGTTCCCGATCCCGCAGGATGGTGCGCCGCAGGCGAAACCACCGGTTTATGGGGGCCGTCAGGCGCAGAAACCTGGCATTTTCCCGGCTGCGTGCAGCCCGGTTGCGGGACAGGGTTCGAAAGAGGGTATAAACCATCAGGCCGAAGGAGAGCAGGTACAGAATGTGCAGGCCGGTAAACATGTGTATCACCAGCAGAACCAGATAGACCACCATCAAAAATACGTTCAGCCGGTCCGAGCCGTATCTGCCGTACATAAAGCGCTGCAGCGCATTGCGGAACATGGTCTCCCCTCCTTCCATGGCTTTAGGTTAATCATAGCCGTTTGTCTCTACCCCGTCAAGAAAGCAATCGTAAACATTGTGTGAATTGTGCTTGATTCTATACCAGAAAACCGTTATACTGATAAAAAACCCTTGCGGAGGTGCCCCATGAAGCGCATCGACAAAGAAAACTACTATCTGGATATTGCCGAGACTGTGCTGGAGCGCTCCACCTGCCTGCGCCGGTGCTACGGAGCCATTATTGTCCAGCACGATGAGATCATCTCCACCGGCTACAACGGTGCTCCCCGTGGCCGCAAAAACTGCGCCGATCTGAACTACTGCACCCGTGCCGAGATGAACATCCCCTCCGGTCAGCGCTACGAGCTATGCCGCTCCGTCCACGCCGAAGCCAACTGCATCATCTCCGCCGCCCGCCGGGATATGCTGGGAGCCACCATCTATATGGTGTGCCGTGATCCCATGACCGGTGAGCTTATCCCCGACTCCACCTCCTGCTCCATGTGCCGCCGTCTGATCATCAACGCCGGCATCGCACGCATCGTCATCCGGGACACCCCCACAGACTACCGTGTAGTCGATGTGCAGAAAGAGTGGGTCGAGGAAGATGATTCTCTCCCCCCTAAAATCACACGATAAAAGCAAACGCCCGGTGGCTAACCACCGGGCGTTTTTGCG
>JAZOBP010000055.1:0-11936 GCA_045596065.1 Lawsonibacter sp.
TGAGAGGAGTGCATACCGGCATCATCGGCCACGGCGATGACCATGCCGGCGTTCACGCCCGTATAGGACATGGTGTACAGGGGGTCGGCGGCTACGTTAAGCCCCACGTGCTTCATGGCGCAGAAGGCCCGCTTGCCTGCAAGACAGGCGCCAAAAGCAGCCTCCATAGCAACCTTTTCGTTGGGAGCCCACTCGGTGTAGACCTCGTCGAATTTTGCTACTTCTTCGGTGATCTCGGTGCTGGGGGTGCCGGGGTAGCTGGACACCACACAGCAGCCGGCCTCATAGAGGCCGCGGGCAACAGCGGCGTTGCCAAGCATAAGCTGTTTCATGATAGGTTCATCCTCGTTTCTGTCTGTTGGGTATAAATATAAGGTGGGGGATTTACTGACCTTTGTCTGCGTTGACCCGATCGATCACATGACCGACCACACCGCCGGCACCGTTGTCCAGCATGGAGCGGCGGACACGGCTGATGGTGGCGCTGGAGGCCCCGGTCTTGTCCAGAATGTCCAGATAGACCAGACCCTGCTTAAGGTAGACGGCGACATCAAATCGCTGCTCCATGGAGCGAAGCTCGGTAGGAGTACACAAATCATCAAAGAAACGGCAGCATTCATCCAGATCCTTCAGCTTCAAAATCGTCTCATACAGTGCAATGCTGCGCTCTTTGCGCTCGACCTTTGCCATGAAAGTAACCCCTTTCATCTTTGTACGGCAGTACCGTACTCAATATTTTACCTGCTTATCTTAGCACTTTGCATCGTGAAAGTAAAGGAAAACTTTCACACATTAAACTTTAATTCGTAAAATTGAATATGCAGAGAAATTAATATGTTTTTTTACCCCAATAACGGTTGACAATCCCGTCGGGATAGGGTATGATAACCGAGATACTTACATTGCTTTAAACCGTTGAAGTGGCGAGCCGTTGCCTCAACGGAACGGAAAGGAAGAGATACCCATGCCCATTACCGATCTACTGGAACGCAACAGCAAGCTGTACGGTGACGAGACCGCTCTGGTGGAGATCAACCCCGAGATACAGGAGGAGCAGCGTGTGACCTGGAAGGAATACGCCCTTATCCAGCCCACCAGCTCCGCACCCTACCGCCGGGAGATCACCTGGTCTATCTTTGACGAAAAGGCAAACCGTGTGGCCAACATGCTGCTGGGCCGCGGCATCCGAAAGGGGCAGAAGGTGGCCATTCTGCTTATGAACTGTCTGGAGTGGCTGCCCATCTATTTCGGCATTCTCAAGACTGGGGCCATTGCCGTGCCGCTCAACTTCCGCTACACTGCCGACGAGATCGAGTACTGCCTGAAGCTGGCTGAGGCCGACGTGCTGTTCTTCGGCCCGGAGTTTATCGGCCGTATGGAGACCATCGTTCCCACCTTAAAGAAGGACCATCTGCTGTTCTTTGTGGGCGAGGTTTGCCCCGCCTGGGCAGAGGACTATCACCGTGCCACCGCCAACTGTTCCAGTCAGGCACCCAAGATCCTTATTGACGACGAGGACGAGGCTGCCATCTACTATTCCTCCGGCACCACCGGCTTTCCCAAGGCCATTCTGCTCAAGCATCTTGCCCTGAGCCAGTCCGCCCGTATGGAGGCCGTCCACCACGAGACTACCCACGACGATGTATTTTTGTGCATCCCGCCCCTGTATCACACGGGCGCCAAGATGCACTGGTTCGGCTCTCTGTTTACCGGCAGCAAGGCGGTGCTGCTCAAGGGCAATTCGCCCAAGGCCGTTTTTGACGCCGCCAGTCAGGAGCACTGTACCATCGTCTGGCTGCTGGTGCCCTGGGCGCAGGATATTCTGGCCGCCATCGACCGGGGTGAGCTGCGTCTGGAGGACTATGAGCTGGACCAGTGGCGTCTGATGCACATCGGTGCTCAGCCTGTGCCTCCGTCTCTGATCAAGCATTGGCTGGAGTACTTCCCTCATCATAAGTACGATACCAACTACGGTCTGTCCGAATCCACCGGTCCGGGCTGTGTCCATCTGGGTATGGACAACGTCCACAAGGTAGGCGCCATCGGTGTGCCCGGCTATGGCTGGAAGATCAAGATCGTCAATGAGCTCAACCAGAACGTCAAGCCCGGCGAAGTGGGTGAGCTGTGCGTCAAAGGCCCCGGTGTTATGGTCTGCTACTTCCATAATGAAGAGGCTACCAACGAGGTGCTGGAAAACGGCTGGCTGCACACCGGAGACATGGCCCGTCAGGACGAGGACGGTTTTATCTTCCTTGTAGACCGCAAGAAGGATGTCATTATCTCCGGCGGGGAAAACCTCTATCCCGTACAGATCGAGGCTTTCCTTGCCGCCATGCCCAAGATCCACGATGTGGCGGTCATCGGTCTGCCCGATAAGCGTCTGGGCGAGATCGCCACGGCCATTATTCAGGTCAAGGAGGGGCAGACCTGCACCGAGGAGGAGATTGAGCGCTTCTGCATGGATCTGCCCCGGTATAAGCGCCCCCGCAAGATCATCTTTGCTCCCGTGCCCCGCAACGCCACCGGAAAAATCGAAAAGCCCAAGCTGCGTGAGCAGTACTGCGGCGTGCGTCTGGTGGAGGCGCAGAACAACGCATGATTTTACAGTGAAAAGCCCCTCCGGCAGGGGCTTTTCATTTTGATTAGCTTGTGTTACAATCATCAGCAGAGAAACAGGGGAGAGATCCCCGTAGGAGGAACAAATATGGTATCTGAACGTATGTTGGGTCTGGGCACTGCCCGATCTGTGATCCGTGAGCTGTTTGAGTACGGTAAGCAGCGTGCCGCTGTGGTAGGAGCAGAGAATGTCTATGACTTTTCTCTGGGCAACCCCAGTGTGCCCGCCCCTGATGCTGTGAATGAAACTGCCATCCGCATCCTGAAGGAGAACCCCGACATCATCCACTGCTATACCAGCGCACAGGGTGACGCCGGTGCCCGTCAGCGCTTTGCTGACTCTCTCAACCGCCGCTTCGGCTGCGATTATACCGCTGACCAGTTCTATATCACGGTGGGTGCTGCGGCCTCCTTGTGCTGTGTATTCAATGGACTGACCTGTCCCGGTGACGAATTTATTGCCTTTGCACCCTACTTCCCGGAATATAAGGTCTTTGTCGAGGGGGCTGGGGCCAAGCTGGTGCTCATTCCTCCGGAGATCGAGCACTTCCAGATCGATTTTGCCGCCTTTGAGCAGGCAATTTCCCCCAACACCAAGGGCGTGGTGGTCAACAGTCCCAACAACCCCTCCGGCGTGGTCTACTCCCGTCAGACGCTGGAGCAGCTGGCTGCCATCCTCAAGGCCAAGAGCGAGCAGTACGGTCACCCCATCTATCTTATCTCCGACGAGCCCTACCGTGAGATCGTCTTTGGCGGTTTTGAGGTGCCATGGATCCCCCACATCTATAAGGATACCATCGTCTGCTATTCCTTCTCCAAGTCGCTGTCTCTGCCCGGTGAGCGTCTGGGCTATGTGCTGGTGCCTGACGCTGTCACCGACAGCAAGCAGGTGTATGCCGCTGTGGCCGGTGCCGGCCGCTCTCTGGGGTATGTCAACGCACCCAGCCTGTTCCAGCAGGTGACCAGCCTGTGCTGTGATATGACGGCCGACCTGAAGGTGTACGAGCAGAACTGCCGTCTGCTGGTGGATTCCCTTCGTGAGATGGGCTACCACGTGGCTGAGCCCGGCGGTGCTTTCTATCTGTTCCCCAGATCTCTGGAGGCGGATGATATGGCCTTCAGCGAGCGGGCAAAGAAGTTTGACCTTCTGCTGGTGCCCGGCTCCGGCTTCGGTGCTCCCGGTCATTTCCGCATTGCCTATTGTGTCCAAACCGACATGATCCGCCGAGCCCTGCCCAAGTTTAAGGCTCTGGCTGACTCCTACAAGTAAATTCAATAGCCCTTCGACGTGTCGCCCGACACAGTCGAAGGGCTTTTTTCTGTGTATGCAGACCGGTAGGGAGGGGGAATAAAAAATTTAAAATTAGCTATTGACTTTATTGCTTTTAAGTGCTAAACTTCAACACATGAAAGCGATAAAGCGTCGCAAAATATAGAAAGGTCTGATTTTCATGTTTATCAAAGTAGCCATGCTGGTCGTATTTTTTGCAGTTATGATCGGTATCGGTGTCTATTGCCGCAAGAATGCCACCGACGTCAACGGCTTTGTACTGGGCGGCCGTTCCGTTGGCCCCTGGCTGACGGCCTTTGCCTACGGCACGTCCTATTTCTCTGCCGTGGTTTTTGTGGGCTATGCCGGTCAGTTTGGCTGGAAGTACGGTATTGCAGCCACATGGGCGGGCATCGGCAATGCGATTCTGGGCTCCTTGCTTGCCTGGGTGGTGCTTGGCCGCCGCACCCGCATCATGACTCAGCATCTGGACAGCGCTACCATGCCGGAGTTTTTCGGCAAGCGCTTTGGCTCATCCAACATGAAGATCGCCGCCTCGGCCATCGTTTTTGTTTTTCTTGTTCCTTATACCGCCAGCCTCTACAACGGCCTGTCCCGTCTGTTTGAGATGGCCTTCCCGGGCTTTGACTATGCCTGGTGCGTGATCGTGATGGCTGTGCTTACCGGTGTCTATGTCATTGCCGGCGGCTACATGGCCACCGCCATCAACGACTTTGTGCAGGGCATCATTATGCTGGTGGGCATTGTGGCAGTCATTGCCGCTGTACTTGGCAGCAAGGGCGGCTTTATGGCAGCTCTGGAGGGCCTTGCTCAGGTGGAAGCCTCCGCCACGGGCATTCCGGGCGTGTTTGCATCCTTCTTCGGTCCCGACCCCATTAACCTGCTGGGTGTGGTGGTACTGACCTCTCTGGGCACCTGGGGCCTGCCCCAGATGGTGCAGAAGTTCTACGCCATCAAGAGCGAGAAGTCCATTAAGACCGGCACGGTCGTATCCACCGTCTTTGCCCTGATCGTGGCCGGCGGGTGCTACTTCCTGGGTGGCTTTGGCCGCCTGTTCTCCGACAAGATCGACATTGCGGCCAACGGCTTTGACAGCGTCATTCCTGCCATGCTGGAGGGTCTTCCTGATGTGCTGATCGCCGTGGTCATCGTGCTGGTGCTGTCTGCCTCTATGTCCACGCTGTCCTCTCTGGTGCTTACCTCCAGCTCGACCCTGACCTTGGACATGATCAAGGGACATATGGTCAAGAATATGAAAGAAAAGCAGCAGCTGCTGTGTATGCGTGTTCTGGTGGTAATATTTATTGCTGTGTCCGCTGTCCTTGCCATCGTGCAGCACAAGTCCAGCGTCACCTTTATTGCTCAGCTCATGGGCGTGAGCTGGGGTGCTCTGGCCGGTGCCTTCCTTGCCCCGTTCCTCTACGGTCTGTATTGGAAGGGCACGACCCGCATTGCCTGCTGGTTCAGCTTTATCTTCTCCACTGTGGTCATGCTGGCCAACGTGTTCTGGCGCAGCAGCTTCCCTGCCATTCTCCAGTCTCCCATCAACGCCGGTGCCTTCTGCATGATCGCCGGTCTGGTGCTGGTACCTGTGGTCAGCCTGCTGACGCCCAAGCCCGACAAGGCTCTGGTGGAGGATGCGTTCTCCTGCTATGAAGAAAAGGTGCTGGTGCCCAAGAGCCGTGCTCTGGGTGACCACGAGAGTGTGGAAAAGTAACCTTCATCACTTTTCAAATACCAAAAACTGTGGTATGCTGATAGCCGGCATACCACAGTTTTTCTGTACAGAAGGAAGGCATACCCTTTGATCATCGACTTTCACACCCATACCTTCCCGGATAAAATAGCCACAGCTGCCGTGGACAAGCTGCAGCATATGTCCCACACCAGACCCTTTACCGACGGTACCTGCGCTCAGCTGCGGCATTCGATGGAACAGGCGGGCATTGACTGCAGTGTGGTGCTGCCCGTAGCTACCAATACCCATCAGGTCGCCCATGTCAACGATGCTTCCGCCAAACTCAATGAGCAGGGGGGAAGGCTGATTTCCCTTGGCTGCATGCATCCCCATCTGGAGGATTGGGAACAGGAGCTGGAGCGCATTGCCTCCCTCGGCCTCAAGGGCATCAAGATCCACCCGGTGTATCAGGATACGGATATTGATGACGGGCGTTTTGTACGTATTTTGACGAAGTGCGCCGCTCTTGGTCTGATCGTGGTCACTCATGCCGGGTTGGATGTTGGGTTTCCGGGTAAGGTGAATTGCTCACCTGCCATGATCCGCAATGCTCTTGACAAGGCCGGGCCTGTGACCATGGTGCTGGCCCATATGGGCGGCTGGCGCAACTGGCAGGAGGTGGCCGGGCTGCTGGCAGATACCGGGGTATATCTGGATACATCCTTCAGCCTTGGCTACATGACGGCCAACGGGGACGGCTATTACAACGACCGGGAGTCCCTTGCGCTGCTGCGTGAGGACGAGTTTATGGCCTTGGTACAGGCCTTTGGGACTCGGCGTATCCTCTTCGGCACAGACAGCCCATGGGGCGGTCAGAGGCAGACACTCAGTGCCATACGCAATCTGCCCCTTACGGCAGAAGAACAAGCGGCCATTCTGGGTCAAAACGCCTGCAGGCTGCTGGATCTTGCATAACTGGAGGAAATCAATATGAGTGAAAAAATACAGCCCGTAAGCAACCCAGCCCTGCGCAATGCTATGGAGCGTATGCACGCAGGGGAAAACAGCCGGGAGAGTCAGATGGCCACGCTGCAGCTTTTGCTGTGTGCTCAGCTGATCTCGCCGGTGACAGTCATCGAGGGCAAGGAGACCCAGATCCAGTTTCAGCTGCTCACTACCCAGGACGGCCGGGCGTTTTTTCCGGCCTTTACCGATCTGGAGCAGATGAAAAAGGGCTTTCCCGACCAAAACCAAAAGACTCTGGTGCTCACCTTTGCCGACTTTGCCCGCATGGTCCTCAAGGACAACGCCGCCGCCGGCCTGGTGGTAGACCCCTACGATGCCAGCCTGACGCTGGAGCGTCCTCTCATGGAGTTTATGGAAAAGGTACGGGAGGATATGGAGAAGAACCAGCCCCCTGTCAAGTCATAAAACAACGCCCTGTGTCATAGACACAGGGCGTTTTGCTGTATTATGTGCGATTCCATGCCCGGCGGCTGAACAGCACCAGGATGGGGAAGATCTCCAGTCGGCCGATGACCATACAGGCCGACAGTACCAGCTTGCTCACAGGGGAATAGGGCGCAAAGGTGCCCGAGGGGCTGACCATATCAAGCCCCGGGCCCACATTGCTTATACAGGTCAGGGCAGAGGAGAAGCAGGTGTAGAAGGAAAAACCGTCCACAGATACGATGGCGGTGACCGCAAGAACAATCAAAAAATAGCAGCTTATAAAGATAGAAACGCTGCGAAGGGTGTTTTCTTCCACCACCTTGCCGTCCAGCTTGATGACGCTGACGCTGCGGGGGTGGATGATCTGTCTCACCTCACGGACGATGGAGCGGAAGCTGAGCAGGATACGGGAGCTTTTGATTCCGCCGCCGGTGGAGCCGGCACAGGCGCCGCACAGCGTCAGCAGAACAACAATGACCTGAGAGAATACGGGCCAGTTCATGTAATCGGCTGTGGCAAAGCCTGTGGTGGAGATCAGGGAGGTGACCTGGAAGAAGGCGTACCGGAAAGCCTGCCATGCGGACTGATAGATGGGGAAGATATTGACCGTCACAGCAAGGGTGGCAAGGCCAACAGCACACAGGAAAAAGCGCAGCTCATCGCTCCTCAGCGCATCACGCAGCCGTCCGCACAGGATCAGGAAGTATACTGCAAAGTTGATGGAAAACAGCGTCACAAACACGGCAATGATCATCTCGATGGTCGGGCTGTTAAAGTGGGCCACGCTGTCAGCGTAGTTGGAAAAGCCGCCCGTACCCGCAGAGGAGAAGGTGTGGATAATGCTGTCAAACCAGTTCATGCCGGCGATCCTGAGGATGAATATCTCCAGTACCGTCATGCCGCAGTAGATGGAGTAGAGGATCTTGGAGGTGTGGGACTGCCTGGGGGTCAGCTTGGAAAAGACCGGGCCGGGGGACTCGGCCTGAATGAGAAAATGAGAGCGGATGCCCATGGAGGGCAGCAGCGCCGTGGTCAGCACCAGTACGCCCATGCCGCCCAGCCAATGGGTAAAGGCACGCCAGAAGTGGATGCCGTAGGACAGGGACTCGATGTCGGTCAGGATGGTGGCACCGGGGGTGGTAAAGCCGGAATAGCACTCAAACAGGCAGTCCACGAAGGAGTTGAAGTAGCCGCTGAAATAAAAGGGCAGCGCACCGAAAAAGCCCATGAGCAGCCAGATCAGACCCACAGCAAAGAAACCTTCCCGGGCAAAAAACTGACGCTTATAGGGGATCAGGCTCAGCAGACCGCCCACTCCGAGCAGGATAAGGATGGAATACACAAAGGGAGTAATGGACTCGCCGTAGAGCAGGCAGACCAGCAGAGGCAGGACAAGCAGCCCGGCCTCCAAAAGCAGCACCCGTCCGGTAATGTTGAATACCAGTCTAAAATTCATAACAGCCTCCGCTCAGACATTCTGGAAGATGTCGTTCAGGTCGTGGATGCTGTGGCTGCGGGAAACAACGATGACCGAGTCACGCTCCTGCAGGCAGGAGGAGCCCTCGGGGATAATGACCTTGTCGCTGCGCACAATGACAGCAACCAGAGTATCGGGCTTCAGCTTAAGCTGCCTGAAGGGGATGCCCAGATTCCTGGTGGACTGAGAAACCACAAACTCCACCGCCTCGGCCTGACCGTCCGCAAAGGGGTACAGCGCCTGCATGACGCTGCCCTTGGAGTTGTCCAGACCACGAACCAGATGTACGATCTGGGCGGCGGTGATCAGCTTGGGGGAGATCACGCTGTCCAGCCCCACGCTGCGGGCAATGCCGGCATAGTTCTGGCGGTTGGACTTGGCGATGACCTTGGCAAGGCCCTGCTTCATGGCGTACAGAGAGATGATAAGGTTGTCCTCATCCCGGTCCGTCAGAGCAACAAAGGCGTCGCTGGCGGTGAGGTACTCCGACTCCAACACCTCCTGATCGGTACCGTCGCCGCAGATGACCATGGCGTGGGGCAGCTGGTCGCTGAGCAGTCGGCAGCGATCCATGCTCTGCTCCACGATCTTCATATCAATGCCCATCTCCTGCAAAAGCTGGGCAAGGTAGATGGTGATGCGTCCGCCGCCCACCACGAAAGCATGCTTGGCCTTCTGGGCACAGCGGCCCAGCAGGTGGAAAAACTGATCCAGACCGTCGGCCTGACCGATGATATACAGCAGATCATCCGGCTGAGGCACAAAGGAACCGTTGGGGATGATGACCTGCCCGTCCCGGTCGGCCGCGCAGAAGAGCATAGACAGCTTCTGGATGCGGTCGGAAAGGGAGTATAGGCTCTTGCCCACGATAAAGTCATCCTCCTGCACCCGGAAGCACATCAGTTCTACACGTCCGCGGCAGAACACCTCGATATCCGCCGCTGAGGGAAAACGCAGCAGACGGGCGATCTCGTGGGCGGTGGCAGACTCGGGGTTGACCACCATGGTGATGCCCATGTCCTGCTTGATGTCGCTGATATTGGCGTTGTACTCCGGGTTGCGGATGCGGGCCACGGTATGGGCGGTACCCAGTCTGCGGGCATTTTGGCAGCAGACCATATTCACCTCGTCCCGGTCAGTGACCGCAACAAGCACATCGGCAAGATCGGCACCGGCCTCCTTGAGGGCAGAGACAGACACGCCGTTACCGCTGATACACATGGCGTCCAGTGCATCGGACACCTTGCGCAGAGCATCCTCGGACGGGTCGATGACGGTGACATTGTGATTTTCGGCGATGAGCTGCTCGGCCAGAGCAAAACCCACCTTGCCGGCACCAACAATAATAATGTTCATAAAAGAAACCCTTTCGTACAGGTTTGACTGCAGTGAGAGATACCTATATTATAGTCCGACAGCAAAAAAAATCAATCCCATTGTTTCCGCCGGTCTCCGGGTGATACAAGGGGGTTGGAGACGGGAGAAACCTGTGGTATAATAAAACCAAAGAAAAGGAGTGATCATCATGCAGGAACGAGAGCTTCAGTATCATATCCATTGCCGCCCCGGTGACGTGGGCCGCTACTGCATCCTGCCCGGCGATCCGGGCCGCTGTGAGAAGATCGCAGCCTTCTTTGACGGTGCGGTGCATGTGTCCACCAACCGGGAGTATGTCACCTATACCGGCACGCTGCTGGGCGAAAAGGTCAGCGTAGTGTCCCCCGGCATCGGCGGCCCCTCTGCCGCCATCGCCATGGAGGAGCTGGTCAGGCTGGGTGCCGATACCTTTATCCGTGTGGGCACCTGCGGCGGCATCAAGCTGGAGGTGCAAAGCGGCGATGTGGTCATTGCCACCGGTGCTGTGCGTATGGAGGGCACCAGCCGGGAGTACGCTCCCATTGAGTTTCCTGCGGTGAGTGATTTTCGGGTGCTTCAGGCCCTGACACAGGCTGCTGACGGGCTGGGGCAGAGCTGGCACGCCGGTGTGGTGCAGTGCAAAGACTCCTTCTACGGTCAGCACTCGCCCGGTCGTATGCCGGTGTCCTACGAGCTGGAGCAGAAGTGGCAGGCGTGGAAGCGCCTTGGTGTGCTGGCCTCCGAGATGGAGTCCGCCGCTCTGTTCACCGTGGCCAGTGCCCTTGGTGTGCGCTGCGGTGCAGCCTTCCACGTGGTGTGGAATCAGGAGCGTGAGCTTGCAGGTCTTGACCAGAAGGAGTCTCACGACACCACCGCCGCCATCCGTACGGCGGTGGAGGCTATGAAGCTGCTGATCCAACAGGACAGGGCGTAATCGTATAATGGCAAAAACCTGTGTGCCGCATGGCACACAGGTTTTTTTCATGGGGTGGGAATACGGCCAAATGCGACACGGCCGGTAAGGTATAATCCCTCTAAGAACAACAGGGAGGGACAAGCTATGCCAGTAAAATGCACCGCCCGGGAGCGAGTGCTCACCGTTTCACTCAGCGGTGAGGTGGATCACCATGCGGCCAAAAATATCATGCAGGCCATAGACAGCCGCATTGACCGGGAGCTGCCCCACAGCCTGAGCGTGGACATGTCCGGCGTCACCTTTATGGACAGTTCCGGCATCGCTGTACTGCTCCGGGCCCACCGGCGCATGGCGGCGCTGGAGGGGCGCATGGAGGTGGTGGGGGTGCCCACTCAGGCCCAGCGTGTGCTCCGTGCCGCCGGACTGCAGCGTCTCATGACATTTCGCTAACAGAAGGGAGGAATACATATGAAGATCAAACCCAGCAACTACATATCTCTGGACTTTCCCAGCCGGTCGGCCAACGAGGCCTTTGCCCGCACTGTGGCGGCCTGCTTTGCCGCTCAGCTGGACCCTACTCTGGAGGAGGTCAATGACGTCAAGACTGCCGTCAGCGAGGCGGTGACCAACGCCATCGTCCACGGCTATCCCGACACCATCGGCAAGGTGTCCATGAAGCTGCGCATCTATCCGGACAACAGTCTGGAGATCGTCGTTCGGGACTGGGGCGTGGGCATTGACGATGTGGAGCAGGCCCGTCAGCCCCTGTTCAGCACCGGCGGCGAAGAACGTGCCGGCATGGGCTTTACCATTATGGAGAGCTTTATGGATACCCTGCGTGTCCGCTCCCAGCCGGGTAAGGGCACCACCCTGACCATGCGCAGACGCATCAGCCGGAGGTTGGGCAGCCCATGAGCGGAACGCTGTCCGATCCCCGGGTGCTGGATGCCGCCCGAAAGGGGGACAATGACGCCTGTGAGCAGGTGCTGCGGGAGAATGCCGGGCTCATCTGGTCCATTGTGCGGCGTTACTACGGCCGCGGGGTGGACCCGGACGACCTGTATCAGCTGGCCTGTCTCGGCTTTGTCAAGGCGGTGCGTGGCTTTGACCCTGCCTTTGGCAAGTCGGATCGTAGCCATGTCGTTCTGTG
>JAZOBP010000056.1:0-10342 GCA_045596065.1 Lawsonibacter sp.
TCTTCAATAACACTTTTTACACGGGGCATAACCAAGCTGTTCCGCCTGCTTGCGTGTCACTTCCGAGGGGTTTTTCATGTTGCTGCAGTCCGGATCGGCATGGTATTTCTTTCCGGATTTGAGGACCCAGACAGTTACGGCCGGCTCCGGCTGCGGCTCGGGCCGAACAATGGGCTGCACTGTCTGCAAACTGTCCTGAGACACCTGCAGCCGGGACACATCAGGCTGTTCATCTGTGGCAGGTGCGGCGGCAGGCTCAGGTACATCCGCAGGGGGAAAGACTGGCTTGCTCCCCTCTGCTCCGCTGCGGATGCTGGCCGCATTCCTTCCGGTAACGTATGTAACCGTCCTGCCATCGGTATAAAAGACAATATCCCCCAGCAGGTCGGTACGCAAAACATCTACCTCCGCCGCCTCAAGCCGGTCCAGTACCTCCTGGTTCGGGTGTCCGTAGTCATTATCCCGCCCAACGCTGATCACGCCGTACATGGGCATGATCTGACGCAGGAAGGGATAGGTCGTGCTGGAGTTGCTGCCGTGATGGCCCACTTTCAGCACGGTAGCCGACAGATCGGCACCGGAATCCAGAATGGCCTGTTCGGTCTTCCGTTCGGCATCCCCCGTAAACAGAAAGCTCACGTCTCCCAGCGTGACCTTCATGACAATGGAGGTCTCGTTGGTATCGTCATCACTGTTGACCCCCAGGACCGATACAGCAGCCGCACCAAGGGTATATTGATCCCCGACCTCCGGCACCGTCAGGCCGCCGCCTTTGGTATTGGCGTATTTTGAAAAACTGGCAAAGGTAGACGTACTGTATTCGGTCACAGGAGACAGCGTCATTTCAGCCGTTGCATTCTGAAAGGCTCCGGGAATACCGCCGATATGGTCCTCATGAGCATGGCTACCCACCACCATATCCAGATGTGTTACCCCCAGCGCCTGCAGCACGGAATAGACCAGATTTGAGTCCTCCCGGTTGCCGCCGTCGATGAGCATATAATGCCCCTCACACTCCAGCAAAGCACAGTCCGCCTGTCCTACGTCTATAAACCGAACGCAAAGCTGAGCATCGCCGGCAGGAGTCTGCGTAACCTCCCCGATGCTCCCGTCAGGAGAACCTGCAGGCAGTGCGGGGGCGCCGCCGGTTTCCGGTACAGACTCCTCCCGGCCAGTTTCCTCTGAAACAACGGGCGGCAGGATCATCTGCTCTCCGGTCACGCCGCAGCCGTTGAGAGTACAGACGCTCACCAGCAGAATCAGAATATTCAGGATACGCAATCCTTTTTTCAGCATAGGCCCCTCGCCTCCTTTTTCTCCATAATAAACCATCGGAGCAGATTGTACAAGGTCATAAATTGGACCGTAAAAAATGCCGCCCGGACTCAGTCCGGGCGGCACCGTCTTAAAGTATGCTCTCAGCAGCCGCAGCCGTTGCCGCAGTTGTTGCCGCCCCAGCCGTTATTGCCGCAGCAGCAGAACAGGATGATGATCAGGATAATGATCCACAGGCAGCCTCCGCCGCCAAAGCCGTTATTGCAGCACCCCATAAGAAGTACCTCCTTGACAAAGATAAATTGGAGAACGCCTGGGCGTTTCTCAATCTATCTTATGCCACAACGTCAGTTGGGTGCTTCGGCGGGATAATATTTATTGGCAAAGCCGGCCACAATGGCAGCCACCTCACCCCGGTCAGGGCAATCGTTGGGCCGCAATTCGGAAATAATGCCTGCACCCACGGCCCAGGACATGGCCTCCTCGCCCCAGCCGTCGGCACGCAGGATCTCCACTCCGGCCATATCTTCCAGCACCGCCTGTTCGGTAAGTTCCTGCTTGAGGTAGGAGCGGGCGAAATTATACAAAAACTGCACGATCTCCCGTCGGGTCATGGTCTGCAGAGGACGGAAGTTTCCATCCCCGTAACCGGCACTGATCCCCTGCTGGCCGGCCCAGCGCACATAGCTTTCGTACCACTGGTCGGCCGGCACATCGGGGAACGTTGCCCTGGCGTCTGCACGCTCCTGCTCCGGGTCCCCGGCAAGGTGGAACAGCACCGTCATCATCATAGATCGGTCAAGCTTGACCTTAGGGGCAAAAATAGAGCCGTCTCCCGTACCTGCAAAGAGCCCCCGCTCATAGACCTGACGCACAGCATCCCGGTACCAGTCATGGATGGTAATGTCGGTAAAGGGCGATGCGGGAACGCTGCCGCCCACCAAAAGCCAGTATCCCTCAAGCCCGATCCGGGCCGCATCGGATTCCACCGCAAAATCGGCTCTGGTATCCTCCGCCACCAAATAGCGATGTCCGGGGGTAAGCAGCGTATCGTCCGCTACACTCACACCGGCCGATACATCGACCACCGTACCGGAGTGAGAAAGACGCACACTGCCCGACTCTACCATCAATCCCGCACCGGTATCCAGCGTGATCACGTCCATGGCACGGTACGTTCTGCGTGCGTATCCGCTGCTGTGTCCGCCGGTGGTACCGGCGCCCACCGCCTGCAGGTACTCCTCTGCAAGAGAGTCCAGTGCCCCACCTGCGGTCTGATAGGTCCCGTCCAATGCCGACGCAGCATGCTCGGTCCCCTGTTCCACCGCCTTTGGGATGAAAAGCTGTTCCAAATAGCTCAGGGTGATCAGGCTGTCGCCCTCGGCAAGACCCGAGGCCACAGCAACACCCCCCAGTACCGCGGCACACAGCACCCCGGCGATCCAGTATCGAATGGTTTTATTCATTGTTTTTTTCCTTATCGTGGGCGTGTTCGGTAATCATGTAGCTGAGGGTAAGCAGACTGTCGGCAAAGCGGACGTTTTCCACCACCACACTCTTCTCTTCTCCCAGTTCGATGTCCACGCCGGTAAAATTCCAAATACCCTTAACGCCGCCGTCGGCAAGCTTTTGGGCGATGATCCTGGCCGAAGAACGGGGTACCGTGATCACGCCGATGTCCACACGGTGCTGGGCAAGGTATTCGTCCAGTACATCAATACTCAGTACCGGAATATTGCCCACTCTGGAGCCGATCACGCTATCGTCAATATCAAAGGATGCCTCCACATGAAAGCCGTTGTCACCGAATCGGAAATTCCGGATCAGAGCGTGTCCGAGATTGCCCACACCAATAACCACCGCCGTATGTCCACGGTCAATGCCCAATATGCTGCCGATCTCTTCCCGCAGCTTCTCTACATTATAGCCGTAGCCCTGCTGACCAAAGCCGCCAAAGCAAAACAGATCCTGTCGGATCTGCGATGCGGTCAGTCCCATGGCCTTTCCCAATGCGCTGGAAGATATACGCACCGTTCCCTGCTGCTTCAGCTCTGACAGATGGTCATAGTATCTGGGCAGTCTGCGGATGACCGCCACCGATACCTTTCCGTTTGTCTTTTTCATCTCTGTCTTCCCGCCTTCAAGCTTTTTTTATAGTCTACTCTCCCCTCGTTTAGTTGTCAATTTTTTTAACAAACTTTCATTAATATCCGACAACATACGACAATTGTCAGAGTTCAGCCCTCAAAAAAGCGGGATATTCGCCGTAAGTTTTACATCATTTTTAATATCTCTTTCTTTAACCGGGCAATGATCCTCTTTTCCAGTCTGGAAATATATGATTGAGAAATCCCCAGCTCATCCGCCACTTCCTTTTGCGTTCGCTCCTGCCTGCCCCCCAGGCCAAAGCGCATGGATATGATATACCGATCCCGTCCCTCCAGCTTGGCCAACGCCTGTCCCAAAAGCTGTCGGTCCACATCCGCCTCTATGGGCCGCATAACAAGATCGCTGTCCGTTCCCAAAACATCGCTGAGCAGAAGCTCATTGCCATCCCAGTCCGTGTTCAGCGGCTCATCAATGGACAGCTCCGACTTTTGTGATGCCGTCTTGCGCAGAAACATCAGGATCTCATTTTCAATGCATTTGCTTGAATAGGTCGCCAATTTGATGCTTTTGGACGGGTCATAGGTATCGACGGCCTTGATCAGCCCGATGGTGCCGATGGAAATGAGATCCTCAATGTTGATCCCCGTGTTTTCAAAGCGGCGGGCTATGTAAACCACCAGACGCAGGTTGCGTTCAATGAGCGTGTTTTTTACCGATCGGTCGCCCTGGGAAAGTCTTTGGATCAGTTCTGCCTCCTCCTGTCGGGAAAGAGGCGTTGGCAGAGTATCGCTGCCGCCGATATACATCACCTTGCCCGGCCTTAAAATCCCGATCCGCGCAAGCAGAACGCAAAACCTCGCCGCAATTGTTTTCACACTTATCATGATCGATACGCCCCTTTACATAGAATCGCCCGCAAGGGCGTGATATGCCCCTCCGTCAGACACCGCCGTCGGTGAAAGCGCAACCAGTGGTCTTTCTATCCGTCTGTTGCCGATGTAGGCCTGATCCATGCGGACTGCAAGGAGCATCCCGCATTCTACCCCTACCGCACGGTAGGGGATCAGCCGGCATCGACCCGCAGTTGCGCCGCAATTCATACATTCCAGACCATAGGCCGGACGTAAAACGTGATCTCGTTCAAGCTGGGGAAACAGCAATCTTGCTCTATCCCAATCCACCTCCAGCACCCCCCGTCCAGAAGCAGGATCTGTCAATGTATTGCCTGTATCAACAAGCGCTGTAAAGTCGATTTGCCTGTCACCTATTACAAGCACCGAACGAACCAGTTCACCCCGTTTTCCGGCGTGTCTGGCCGTCCGTCGGGTAACAAGCGTGACAAAAGCGTAGCATATGGCCGCAGACAGCAGTACCACCTTGAGGTCCATTCCCGTCCGGATCACACCGCCCTGAGCCGCCATCCCCGATTTGCCCAGAGTACCGATAGCCAATACCCCACCGCCCAACGCAAAGGACAAAAAGAAAAATATCATTGTCTGACGCAGCAAGCGTGCCGCACCCCCCAGTCCAATAAGCACCATAAGAACTGCCGCCGAAAGCTTAACCGCAACATGATCAAGGACTCCTCCAACAAGCAGGGACGCACCGGCATAGAGGCCGCCAAAGATCCCGGCAAGGAGCATGCGGCCGCGGTGCAGCGGCTCCCCCGCCATTCTGGCCGAGGCAAGCAGCAGTAAGTAGTCCATCAGAGTATTGACCGCAAAGAGCATATCGAGATATATGACCTGCACCCTCTCACCTCCCCTGCAGCACGTCCGATTATACCCACAGGCCGTCTCAAAAAAAGTCAAATACAGGCCAGAGATAAAAATTGTGTATAGGTGTACGCAATCCGTTACAGATATCCCTGCCAAACGGGTAAAAAAACACGCTGCAGACTTGCAGCGTGTTCTAAACCTTATATCCCTCGATCCAAGGTCTTTCTCAAAGCAATTTTCCCTTCCAGCGCCTGACTGATCAGGGACAAAAATCGCTCCCGATCCTCAGGAAGTCCGCCTTTAAGAGGCAAATAATTAGAGGCATGATTGCTGGTAAAATGCAGGGGATCCACATGGAGATTTTCCAACAGCAGACGGCACTCGTCCAGCACCTGATCGCTGGTACACACCTTAAACCGTCCGGCCAGCACATCCTCTCCCAGCTTTGTTCCCTTGGCCGGAGCAAAGGTCATGGCAGACAGGTGTCTGGGCTTCATCTCGTTGATGATACGGGCAGAAGAAAGTACATGCTCCTCCCGATCCCCATTCTGCCCGGCAAGGCCGAGAATGATGATCGCCCAAAGGTCGATCCCCGCTTCCACAAGGTTTTGACCGGCCTGCAGCATCTGGGATGCCGTGCAGCCTTTGTTGATCGCCTGAAGCACGGCATCGCTACCGCTCTCCACACCCAGATAGGCACGTGTCAGGCCGGCCTGATGCAGCTGACGCAGTTCGTCAACAGACTTGGAAAGGGTGCTCATGGGCCCGGCATAGGTCGTGACCTTTTGCAGCCCAGGAAAGTTATGATACAGCTTCTCCAGTATGCGCAGCAGCTGGTCTGTCTTCATCACAATGGCGTCCCCGTCCATAAGGAACACCCGTTCCACGTTGGGGCCGTAGTAATCCAGCGCCATGTCAATATCCTCAAGGATCTCCTCCACCGGTCGGATGCGGAATTTCTTTTCCTTGTACATGGCACAGAAGGTACACTTGTTGTGAGAGCAGCCAACGGTACACTGCAGCAGATAGCTGCGCCACTCTCCGGGCGGGCGGTAAATAATATCACTGTCGTATCGCATGGGTCATCTTATCCTTTCAGGATATCTGCACAGGCCGCACACATGGCATCCATATCCGCATCAGTACCAATGGACACACGCAGATAGCGGTCAATGCGGGGCTTATTGAACCAGCGGACAAGGATCCCCCGATCACGCAGCCCCTGCTGCAGCTCCTGCCCGGATTTATCGGGATGGGTAATGAAAATAAAGTTGGCACAGGAGTCCAGCACAATAAAGCCCATAGCACGCAGCCGCTCGCTCGTATGCTGTCGAGTCTGCATAATACTGCGGCGGGTGGCCTCAAAGTACTCCCGATCCCGTATGGCTGCCTCACCTGCAGCAAGAGCCAATCGGTCCAGAGGATAGGAGTTGAAAGAATTCTTCACACAGTTGACCGCCGCAATCAGATCGGCATTGCCAAGCGCGTAGCCCACACGCATACCCGCCAGCGAGCGGGACTTGGACATGGTGCACACGACCACAAGATTGGGGTATTGTCCGATAAGCTCCACAGCAGATTGAGCTCCAAAGTCGGCATAGGCCTCGTCCACGATCACCGCTACGTCCGGGTTTGCGTCCAGAATGCGCCTGATGTCACGCAAAGGCAGTGCCCGGCCGGTAGGTGCGTTGGGATTGCAGATCACCGCACCGCCGTTCCCACCCAAAAACTTCTCCACCGGCAGGGTAAAATCATCGTTAAGAGGGATCTCACGCCAATCCAGACCAAACAGTTTGGTATACACCGGATAAAAGCTGTACGTGATATCCGGGAACACCACAGGCCGTCCCGGGGTAAAGAATGCGTAGAAACAAAGGCCCAGCACCTCGTCCGAGCCGTTGCCGCAGAACACCTGCTCCACATCCAGCCCGTGATACTCCGCAATGGCCTGACGCAAGGCGGTCGCCTCCGGGTCCGGGTAAAGACGCAGCCCGTCTCCCGCCGCCTCACCGATAGCCTGAAGGACCTTATCCGAAGGCGGATAAGGGTTCTCATTGGTATTCAGCTTGATAAACACCCGGTCCTTGGGCTGCTCACCGGGGGTGTAAGGCACCAGATCCCGGATCCGATCACTCCAATATCGTTTCACTCTTCATGCACCTCCGAGGCAGCCGTCCATCTTCGGATATTCTTTTCTGCCTTGCTTCTTGGGATCATCAGTTCATGGCCACAGCCCCGGCAGCGCAGCTTAAAGTCCATCCCCACACGCAGCACCAGCCAGGTTTTGCTGCCGCAGGGATGCTCCTTTTTCAATTCCAGAACGTCGCCTACATGGATGTCCACGACCGCCCCTCCTTTTCTGCAATTATCTTGTATTATAAATTCCCCCGTCCCCTGTGTCAATGCCGTGACATGGCTTATTTTTCTGTGGATGTGCCATGATTACCATCTTGCATCAGCAAGGAAAAAGGACTATAATATTTAGTTGTATTTTACGGGTCGAAAGGAGCCAACATGAGATCTCTTTTATACCGCATGATAGCCTTCCTGCTGCTGGCCTGCTGTCTGCTTACACCGGCCAGTGCCCTCTCGGTGGAACAAGCCGCCGAACTGATCGATCAATACCATATAGACGGTCTGCCCGAGGGTGCCGGCCACGCCGCATCCATCGACGACCTGCTTGCCCTGCTGGGTGATAAATATACCACCTATATGACCGCTGAGGAGTACGAAGAGTTTCTCTCTGCTCTCAACGATCAGGAACTGGTGGGTATCGGCGTTTCCATTCAGCCCCACGAGAAGGGCATCCTTGTCTCCAGCGTGCTGGATAACTCCCCCGCCCTGGAGGCCGGTCTTGCCGCCGGAGATATTATCCTGTCTGCCGACGGTACCCCCATCAACACCACAGAACAGGCCACAGTCGCTCTGGGCGGTGCCGAGGGTACAAGCGTACACATTCAGGTGCTCAAGGCCGATGGAACGGTGATGGAACTGGATCTGGTGCGGCGCAGGATATCCGTGCCCACCACCGCCCAGTACGCACTCACCGAGGACGGCAACGCCTGCGTGATCCTCTGCAGTTCCTTTGGTGACAACACTGCCCTGCACTTTAAGGAAGCCATGAAAGAGCACGGTGAATCCGTCAACGCCTGGATCATAGACCTGTCCACCAATCCCGGCGGCACCAGCCGCTCCGCCTCCGCCAGTGCCGGTATGTTCATCGGCATTGCCATCATGGTCTATATGCGTGACGGCGCCGATGAGTACTCCTACACCTTTACCATGCCGCAGGTCAAGGCTCTCACTGAAAAACCTGCCATCGTCCTCACCAGCCAACATTCCGCCAGCGGCTCCGAGCTGTTTGCAGCCGCCATCCGGGACCACAAGGCCGGCATTGCCATCGGCCAGCGCACACAAGGCAAGGGTGTAGCGCAGATCATGCTGGATGAAGAAAGCTATCCCGACTTGTTTGACGGTGACAGTCTCAAGGTGACTGCGTACCGCTTTTTCTCCCCCAACGGCACCACCCACGATCAGGGCGGCGTCATCCCCACCCTGCTCATTGATCCCGAGTACTCTTACGATGCCGCTGTTCTTCTGTGTGCCGACGAGCCGGAACAGTTTGCAGGCTATCTTAACATTACCCTGCGTGATTTTGAATTTTATATCCACCTGGACACTGCCCTGTCTCAGGACTATCGGCCTGCTTTTGTCGAGCTGCTTCAGTCGCTTCCCTCCACCGCCCAGCTTTGGATGGACGAGGGTAAAAATCGCTGGATGCGAACCGATATGTCCACCGTGGTTTCCCGTCTTGGCTTGATTGAGTTTACACCCCGTTCTTTCCTCGATGTGTCCGAGCACAAATATGCAGATTCCATCAACACCATGTCGGTCTACAAACTCATCAACGGCTACGGTGACGGCTGCTTCCGTCCCGACAGCCACATTACCCGGGCCGAGTTCTGTGCTCTTATGGTCAATGCTCTGGGTATTTCCCCCTTCTCCGGCACACAAAACCCCTTCCGTGATCTGTCCGAGCAGGATTGGTATTATACCCCTGTCATGGCCATGTATCAGGCAGGCTATATTTCCGGATACGAAGACGGCTTTTTTGCCCCGAACCAGACCATCTCTCAACAGGAAATGATCCGCATTCTGTCCCGGACCGCCGAGTTTTTGAACATGCGTGTCTACGATAAGGCAAAAGAAGATCCCGCCCAAGCTGAGTTGGAGCAATACGCCCATTACAGCCTCTGGGCACAAAAGCCGGCATGGCTGCTGGACCTCTGCGGTCTTGATCTGGAGCATATCGAGCCCGGTGAAAAGGCCACCCGTGGTCAGGCCGTTGACCTGCTTTGCCAGCTTCTGGTCAAAATCAACTACATCTGGCCCTCCGCCAGTGAAGGTGCTGACAGCTGATGCTGTCTCAACGAAAGAAAGGAATGTTTACCATGACGAAAATCGACATTATTTCCGGCTTCCTTGGTGCCGGCAAGACCACGCTGATCAAAAAGCTGCTGCAGGAGGCCTTCCAGAACGAAAAGCTTGTTCTTATCGAAAATGAGTTTGGCGAGATCGGCATTGACGGCGGCTTTCTCAAGGACTCCGGTGTCGAGATCACCGAGATGAACTCCGGCTGCATCTGCTGCTCTCTGGTGGGCGACTTCGGCACCGCACTTAAGGAGGTACTTGACACCTATGCTCCTGACCGCATCATCATCGAGCCCTCCGGCGTGGGCAAGCTGTCCGACGTCATTGCCGCTGTGGAGCGTGTCAAGGACGAGGGGGCACCTCTGGAGCTCAACAGCTTTGTCACCGTTGTGGATGCCATGAAGTGCAAGATCTACATGAAGAACTTCGGCGAATTCTTCAACAATCAGGTGGAACACGCCAGTGCCATCGTTCTGTCCCGTACTCAGAACGTGGACGAGTCCAGGCTGCACACCGCCGTCCACCTGCTGCGTGAGCATAATCCCAAGGCCGCTATCCTCACCACCCCCTGGGAGCAGCTGTCCGGCGGGCAGATCCTCAAGGCCATGGAGGGCGGTCACGATCTGGCCGGCGAGCTGATGACCGAGATCGCTCACCACCACGAGCACGAGCATGAGCATCACCACGACCACGGCGAGCACTGCGGCTGCGGCTGCCACGAGCATGAACACCACCCTGAACATGAGCACGAGTATGAGCATCACCACGACCACGGGGAGCACTGTGACTGCGGCTGCCATGATCATGAC
>JAZOBP010000057.1:0-14598 GCA_045596065.1 Lawsonibacter sp.
AGGTGCACGAGCACACCAACACCCCCGGCGACGCCCTGAACGAGTCCCAGAAGTACGGCGTGCTGGTGCTTGCCAAGATCGAGAACATGGTCACCCAGCGTGACGATCTGGCAGCCGGCCGCAAGGCGCAGAGCACCGATGATCTGGAGGCGGTCGAGGCCGAGCTTGAGGGGGCGGGCCAGCCCGTCCACGCCGACCCGGAGAAAAAGTACGGCTACGTGTCCGTATGTGCCGGTGCCGGTTTGGAGGCCGTGTTCCGTGATCTGGGCGTGGACGCCATCGTAGGCGGCGGTCAGACTATGAACCCCTCCACCGAGGACATTCTCAAGGCCGTGGACGCCACCCCTGCCGAGATCGTCTACGTGCTGCCCAACAACAAAAACATCATCATGGCCGCCGAGCAGTGCATCCCCCTGTGTCAGGACAAGAAGGTCATCGTCCTGCCCACCAAGACGGTGCCTCAGGGCATCAGCGCCATGCTGGTGGCCGACCCCGACGCCGAGGAGGCGGACAACACCGATGCCATGACGCAGGCCTTCTCCAACGTGCGTACTGACGAGATCACCTACGCCGCCCGTGACTCCAACTTTGATGGCTTCGACATCAAGGAGGGCGACTATATGGCCCTGGCCGAGCACCAGCTGTTCGGCATCAACACCGATCTGGAGGCCCTGCTGGATCAGCTTGCCAAGGCTGAGGGCGAGAAGGGCGCCGAGTTCGTGTCCATCTTCTACGGTGAGGACGTTACCGAGGAGCAGGCCCAGCGTGCACAGGAGATCTTTGCCGCTGCCTGTCCCGACGCCGAGGTCAGTGTGCTGCCCGGCGGACAGCCTGTGTACTACTATATGATCTCTGTGGAATAAGCAGACGCTCCAAGCGCCGCACCTTGATAGGTGCGGCGCTTTTCTGTGTCCGGACAGGCGCCCGGCGGTCGAAACGACCATAGAATGGTTTGCTGACCTGCCGCCTGTGAGCAGGTACGTACATGGAAGGAGTGAGGGCAGATGGAACTGCCGTTAAGCGACCTTGCCCGGGGGCAAAGTGGCTATATTCAACAGGTAGAGGACACCACGGGCATGAAAAAACGGCTGGGGGAGCTGGGGCTGCTGCCGGGCACACGGGTGGTGTGCGAGCTGATCAGCCCTGCCGGAGACCCGGTGGCCTATCGGGTGCGGGGTGCGCTTCTTGCCCTGCGCCGCCGGGACGCCCGGACGGTACGGGTTTGTACAGACGGAGGGGCCGGGACATGACGCAGCAGGCAGACGGGCGGGTCATTGCCCTTGCAGGCAACCCTAATGTGGGCAAGTCCACTCTGTTCAACGCCCTGACCGGCCTGCGTCAGCACACGGGCAACTGGCCGGGCAAGACGGTGGAGGTGGCACGGGGGCAGCATATACACCGGGGACGCAGTTTTCAGCTTGTGGATCTGCCCGGGACCTATTCCCTCGACGCCCGTTCGGCAGAGGAGGAGGTCACCCGGGACTACCTGTCCTCCGGTCAGGCGGATGGGGTCATTGTGGTGTGCGATGCCACCTGTCTGGAGCGCAGTCTGCTGTTTGCCCTGCAGGTCATGGAGTACACGGGACGGGTGGTGGTGTGTGTCAATTTGATGGATGAGGCGCAGCGGTACGGGCTGCACATAGACCTTGCCGCCCTTGCACGGCGTCTTGGGGTAGAGGTGGTGGGGACCAGCGCCGGACGGGAGGAGGGGATCGAGTCTCTCATGGATGCCGTGGAGCGGGTGTCCCACCCCCACAGCAAGCCGCCCCGGTGTCTCCCAACACAGACCGAGCAGGAGCGGGCCGACCTTGCCCGGCAATACGCAGCGGCCACGGTGCGTCGGGAGCGGCCCGACCCCATGGCAGGGCAGCGGCGGCTGGACAGACTGCTTACATCCAGATCTACGGGCATCCCTCTCATGCTGCTGATGCTGGGCTTTGTGCTGTGGCTGACCATAGCGGCGGCCAACGTGCCGTCGCAGATGTTGTCGCAGCTGCTGTTTGGGGCAGGGGAGTGGCTGCGCAGAGGCCTTGAAGCCGTGCAGATGCCGGCAGGGATGACCCATGCTCTGGTGGACGGTGTGTGGCGGGTGCTGGCGTGGGTGGTCAGCGTTATGCTGCCGCCTATGGCCATTTTCTTCCCCCTGTTCACCCTGCTGGAGGACTTGGGCTACCTGCCTCGCATCGCCTTTGTGCTCGACCATGCCTTCCACCGGGCGGGTGCCTGCGGCAAGCAGTCGCTGACCATGTGCATGGGGCTGGGGTGCAACGCCTGCGGCGTTACCGGCTGCCGCATCATCGACTCCCCACGGGAGCGGCTGATCGCCATACTGACCAACAGCCTTGTGCCCTGCAACGGCCGGTTTCCGACTCTGATCGCCCTGATCAGCGTGTTTTTTGCCCACAATTCTCTGCAGGCGGCGCTGTTGCTGCTGGGCACGCTGGTGCTGGGGGTGGGGATGACGCTGGGTGTGTCCAAGGTGCTGTCCCTCACCGTGCTGCGAGGGCTGCCCTCGTCCTTTGCGCTGGAGCTGCCCCCCTACCGCAGACCGAGGGTGGGGCAGGTGCTGGTGCGTTCGGTGCTGGACCGCACGGTATTTGTACTGGGCCGTGCAGCGGCAGTGGCGGCCCCGGCAGGGCTGGTCATCTGGCTGGCGGCCAACGTATCGATCGCCGGGGCCTCGGTGCTGAGCCATATTACCGGTTTTCTCGACCCCTTGGGGCGGCTTATGGGCATGGACGGAGTCATTCTGACGGCTTTTTTGTTGGGCTGGCCGGCCAACGAGATCGTGGTGCCCGTCATGCTCATGGCCTATCTGGCTCAGGGGACGCTGGTGGATGCCGCCGATACGCAGACGCTGGGGCAGCTGCTGCAGGCGCAGGGCTGGACGCCGGTAACGGCGGTGTGTACCATGCTGTTTTCTCTGTTTCATTGGCCCTGCTCCACTACCTGCCTGACCGTCGCCAAGGAGACAAAAAGTGCCAAATGGACGGCGCTGGCCGTGGTGCTGCCCACATTGGTCGGTATGCTGCTGTGCATCTTTGTGGCCGGAGCGGCACGGTTTCTTGCGGCATAAAAAAGTCCGCCCGGACTCCACGTCCGGGCGGATCATTTCAGGGCTTTATTCGCTCTGCAAGCTCAGGCGGCAGAGGCTGGTCGGAGATCACTCCGCTGAGCTGCCCGATGCTGCCCATATCGTAAAAATAAGTCCTGTTGAGCTTGCTGCTGTCGCACAGCAGGTACTTCTTCCGGGCCTTTTGCAGCATCACCTGCCGCAGGTGGCACTCCTCCATGGAGGGGTCACTCATCCTGCCCTCTTCGGACAGGCCATGGCAGGAGAAAAACACGATGTCGGCGTTGTATTTACGCACCGCATCCTCGGCGTCCTTGCCGATGTACGAAAAGGAGTTGGTGCGCATCTTGCCCCCGGTGCAGAACACCGGGATCTGCAGCTCTGCCAGGGCGACCGCCGTCTTTGCTCCGCTGGTGATGACGATAATATCCTTGAATTTGGACAGATAGGGCACCAGATGATAGGCACTGGTGGAGCCGTCCAGCATGATGACCATGCCGTCCTGTACATGACGAGAGGCCAGCATACCCATTTTTTCCTTGGTCTTACTGCGCTCGTTTTCCCGCAGGATAAAGGGGATCTCCCGGTCGGCGGCACCGGCGTTGCGGTTCAGGATCGCACCACCGTACACCTTGGTGAGGATGCCCCGGCGCTCCAGCTCGGTGTAGTCCCGGCGGATGGTCGGCTCGGAATAGTTCAGCCTCCGGGCCATCTCACGCACGGTGATGTCCGGGTTTCGCTGCAGCTCCAGTATGATTTGGTTGTGCCGCTCATTGATCAGCATGGCAAAACCTCCTGTGATTATTTGTGATTATTATAGCGCAAGGAATGATTATTTTCAATCTTTTGTGGCGGAGTTTGATTTTTCTTTTATAATCAATATAATAGGAAGCAGATCACAGCACAAGGAGGCTGTTCCTGTGAAAACAAAAGCCATGAGACTGTACGGTGCCAATGACATCCGTCTGGAAGAATTTGATTTGCCTGCCATTACCGCTGACGAGGTGCTCATCCGGGTGGTCAGCGACTCGGTGTGTGCCTCTACCTACAAGGCCATCCGGCAGGGCCCTGCCCACAAGCGTGTGCCCGATGATGTGGCGGAAAACCCCGTCATTATCGGCCATGAGATGTGCGGTGAGATCCTTGAGGTGGGCGAAAATGTCAAGCAGGACTGGAAGGTGGGGCAAAAGGTGGTGGTCCAGCCGGCGCTGAAGCTGCCCTCCGGCCACGACCCCGGCTATTCCTACCCCTACATCGGCGGCAACAGCCAGTACGCCGTTGTGCCCAAGCTCGTTCTGGAACGGGGCTGCCTGCTGCCATACGGCGGTGACAGCTTCTTTGCCGGCTCTCTGGCCGAGGCGCTGGGCTGCTGCATCCGGGGCTACAAGGGCTTCTACCACACCGACTATACCAATTATGTACGTACCGACGGTGCCAAAAAGGGCGGCCGCATTGCTATTCTCGGCGGAGCCGGCCCTATGGGTATCGGCTGTGTGGAGCTGGCCACGGGCTACGCCGGAGTCCGGCAGGTAGTGGTCACCGACCTCAATCAGGATCGGCTGGACTACGCCTCCAGAATGTGCCCTGTGGACAAGGCGGCGGAGAAGGGCGTGGAGCTTCACTATGTGAATACCTCCGGCATGGCCGACCCGGTCAAGGCCCTTATTGAGCTGTCGCAGGGCGGCTTTGACGATGTGATGGTCATGGTGCCCGTGGCCGGTCTGTTCACCATGGCGGAGCAGATCTGCCGGGAGGATGGCTGCGTCAACTTCTTTGCCGGCCCTCCCGTCCACGACCTGCAGGGCAGCCTGAATCTGTACCGCATCCACTACGACGGTATCCACGTGGTGGGCACCGCCGGCAGCATCCCCTCGGACATGACCGACGTGCTGACCCTCATGGAGACGGGCAGGATCAATCCCGGAGCCATCGTCTCCCACATTCTGGGTCTGAAGGCGGTGGAGGAGACCCTCTACGCCATGGAAAAGCCCAACGGCGCCAAAAAGGTCTGCTACAACGAGCTGGACATCCCCCTCATCGCCATTGACGATCTGGAGGAGCTGGGCAAGGAGAACGAGCTGTACGCCAAGCTGGCCGCCATCGTGAAGAAAAACGGCGGCATGTGGTGTGCTGAGGCCGAGGAGTACCTGCTGGCCCACGCACCCAGACTGTGAGGGACGGCATGAAGATCTATACGATAACCCTCAATCCCGCCTACGATGTCCACGCCTTTGCGTCCCATTTTGAGCCCTTTCATGAAAATCTGGCACGGGTGACCTCCCGTCAGGCCGGCGGCAAGGGCGTCAACCTGAGCCGCGCTCTGAAAAACGGCGGTACGGAAAACACGGCGGTGGTCGTGGTAGGCAGGGAGAACGGAGCCGAGTTCAAGGCGGAGCTGGAGCGGGCGGGCCTTTCCACCCTCCTGCTGGAAAAGCCGGGGCGCATCCGTGAAAACCTTACCCTCCACTGCGCCGATGCCCCGGAGACCCGCATCAGCTTTTCCGGCTTTGGGGTGGAGGACAGCCTTTTGGACGAGGTGGCCGGGCTGCTGGAGGTGGACGCCGATACCATTGTCACCTTTACCGGCCGGGTGGCCTCCGGCATGTCCATGGATCGGGTCAAGTCCTTTTTAAAGGGGCTGCAGGCCAAGGGGGCCAAGGTCGTACTGGACTCCAAGTCCTTTTCGCTGGAGGATGTTTTTCAGGTGCAGCCCTGGCTCATCAAGCCCAATCAGGAGGAGATCTCCGAGTATCTGGGCTGTGAGATCAGCACCGTTGAGGATGCACGGCAAAAGGCCGGCGTCTTTGCCGAGCACGGCATTGCCAATGTGATGGTCTCTCTGGGCGAGCAGGGGGCCCTGCTGCTGTGCAGCGGCAGGTGCTGGATGGCCACCCCTCCCCGGGTGGATGCCATCTCCACCATCGGCGCCGGGGACAGCTCTCTGGCCGGCTTTATTGCCGCAGCCCAACGGGGCGAGTCTGCCGACCTGTGTCTGAAACAGGCCGTTGCCTACGGCACTGCCGCCTGCCTCACCGAGGGCACCCTGCCCCCTGAGGCGGAGGACATTGCGGCCATTTACCCCAAGGTGCAGGTAAAGCAGCTGTAACAACAATATACATGACTTAGGGCCTCCGGTTTGCCGGGGGCCTTTTTGTGTGCAGGGGCTCAGGTTGTAATCCCTGTCGGCCTGTGATATAATGCCGGGGTGAAAGCGAGGACGGTTTATGGTTAACATTTTGTTTGTCTGCCACGGCAACATCTGCCGCAGCACCATGGCGGAGTTTGTTCTGAAGCATCTGGCCCGTCAGCGTGGGCTGGAGGATGCGTTCTATATCGACTCGGCGGCCACCTCCACCGAGGAGCTGGGCAACGATGTCCATCCCGGCACCCGGCGCAAGCTGGCACAGGTGGGCATTCCCTGCGGCAGCCACCGGGCCCGTCAGCTGCGTCGGGACGAGTACGGCAGGTTTGATCTGTTCATCGGCATGGATGAGGCCAACCTGCGCAACATGACCCGTATGCTGGGCGGCGATCCGGAGGGGAAGGTGCACAGCCTGCTGGAATACGCCGGCCGACGGGGGCAGAGCATTGCCGACCCGTGGTATACGGGCAACTTCGATGAGACCTATGAGGATGTTCTGGCGGGCTGCACCGGCCTGATGGAGCAGCTGACCAAATAACAAAAAGAACACTGCTTAGGCAGTGTGCTTTTTTCGGCTATTTGCCCAGCATCCGTCCGGCATTGAGGATGGCCAGCACAGCCACGCCCACGTCGGCAAAGACCGCCCACCACATGCCGGTCAGGCCGAGGGCGGACAGGGCGAGAACGAAAAATTTGACGCCCAGCGCAAAGACGATATTCTGGGTGGCGATGCCCACAGTCTTGCGTGCCAGCCTTATGGCGGTGACCAGCCGGGCGGGGTCGTCGTCCATAAGCACCACGTCCGCAGCCTCGATGGCGGCGTCAGAGCCTAACGCACCCATGGCGATGCCCACGTCGGCCCGGGCCAGCACGGGGGCGTCGTTGATGCCGTCCCCGGTGTAGACCAAGGCCCTGCCGGGGGCTTTTTCCTGGAGAAGCTGTTCGATCAGCGCCACCTTGTCCTGAGGCAGCAGCTGGGCGTGTACCTCGTCCAGACCGAGCTGCTGGGCGATATGCTGGGCGGTGGGGAGACTGTCCCCGGTGAGCATGACCGTGCGGCGCACACCGACCCTTTTCAGCTGTGCGATCGCCTGCTGTGCCGTGGGCTTGGGCAGGTCGGCCAGCGTGATGGCTCCGGCATAGATGCCGTCCACGGACACATATACTACCGTGCCGGACTGTTCGGGCACGCAGATGGCGTGCTGAGCCATAAGGGAGGCGTTGCCGGCAAGTACATCCCGTCCGGCCACCCGGGCGTGGACGCCGCAGCCGGGCAGCTCCTCCAGCAAAAGGGTATCCTCCGGGACGGACGCAGCGGCGGCACGGATGGACTGGGCGATGGGGTGGGAGCTGAACTGCTCCGCCCCGGCGGCCAGTGCAAGCAGCTCCTCCTGTGCCATGAGGGGGGAGAGGACGCTTTGGATCCGGAACGAGCCCTGGGTCAGTGTGCCTGTCTTGTCGAAAACGGCGATGTCGGCTTTGGCCAGCAGCTCCAGAAAGCTGCCCCCCTTCACGAGGATGCCATGCCGGGAGGCGGCGCCGATGCCGCCGAAGAAGGACAGCGGGATGGAGATGACCAGAGCGCAGGGGCAGGAGACCACCAGAAAGACCAGTGCCCGCATCAGCCACATACGCATGGGCCCGAAGCCCAGCAGCGGCGGCAGGAGGGCAAGGGCCAGAGCGGAACAGACCACCGCCGGGGTGTACCAGCGGGCAAATCGGGTGATAAACCGCTCGGTGCGGGACTTTCGGGCCATGGACTGCTCCACAAGCTCCAGAATCCGGCTGACAGCGGAGGAGGCAAAGGGGCGGATCACACGCAGCTGCAGCAGGCCGTTGATGACGATGCTGCCGCTGAGCACCTCGTCCCCCTCGGCCACATCACGGGGGAGGGACTCGCCGGTGAGTGCGGCGGTGTCCAGAGCACAGGCGCCGGACATCACCACGCCGTCCAGAGGCACACGCTCTCCGGGACGCACGACAATAAGATCGCCAACGCCGACCGCATCCGGCTCCACCTGAACCAGCCGGCCCTCACGCTCCACATTGGCCCAGTCCGGGCGAAGGCTGGTCAGGGCGGCGATGGAGCGTCGGCTTTTGGCCACCGCCACGCTTTGGAACAGCTCGCCCACCTGATAAAACAGCATGACGGCCACCGCCTCCGGCCACTCACCGCAGCCGAAGGCACCCACGGTGGCTACCGTCATAAGGAAGTTTTCGTCAAACACCTGACCGTGGAGGATGTTGCGTCCGGCCTTTGTCAGCACATCCCACCCCACAAGCAAATAGGCCGGGAGAAAAGCCGCACCCTTGACCCATCCCTGCAGGGGTGCAACCAGAGCGGCGGCAAAGAGCAGGGCGCTGAGTAGGATGCGCCCCAGCGTACGTTTTTGCTTTTTGGTCATGGCTGTTACCTTGCTACCAGCCGGCAATCGGGCTCGATCTGGCGGCAGATACGCTGGGCCTGTGCCACTACCTCGTCAAAGTGGTCGTCCTCGGCCTCAATGGTGGCCTTTTGCGCCAAAAAACTGATGCTGACGGATGTGACGTGCTCCAGCTTCCCGATGGCGGCCTCCATCCTGGCGGCGCAGTGGGCGCACTCCAAATCGGTCATTTCAAAGGTTTTTTTCATAGTGATCTGTCCTTTCATTGTTACTCCAATATATGCTCCATGCCCTGACCGATCACAGAGCGTACGTGGTCATCGGCCAGAGAATAAAAGACGGTCTTTCCGCTGCGGCGGAAGGTGACCAGCTTGCCGGCCTTCAGCAGCCGCAGCTGGTGGGAGATCGCCGACTGGGTCAGGCCCAGCAGCTGGGCGATGTCGCACACACACAGCTCAGCCTCAAAAAGGGCGTAGAGGATCTTGATCCGGGTGGAATCTCCAAACAGCTTAAACAGCTCGGCCAAATCGTAGAGGACCTCATCCTCTGGCAGCTGCCGGGCCACCTGCGTGACCTGATCGGTATGTACATGGGTGTGCTGACACACGTCCGGACGTTTCATGTTGCCACCTCCGTATAACATATGAACAACTGTTCATATGTTATGATAATACACCGAAGTCGGTGTGTCAAGGGAGTAAAGCAAAAAAGGAAACAGAATAATTGTAAGAGGAATAAGCGTTGCAGATCGTGCTATAGTGGAAAATGGACGCCCTGTAACCGTTCTGTAATTACATTAAATAAAATAACTGGTATAATAATCGAAATGTGAAATAAAATGGCCACAATATCTTGTGGCGTGCGATGAAGGGGAACGTGCTATGGAAGAGAACATCACGCCTCAGACCAACAAAAAGGGCCGGAAGCTTGCGCTGGCGATCGTCGGCGGTGCAGCGGCGCTGATCGTGCTGGTCTATTTGGGGCTTTGCGTTTATGTGGGGCTTCGTTCCACGGTGCTGCCCGGTGTATCGGCGGGGCAGACCCGGCTGGGCGGCATGACCCGGGCAGAAGCGGCGCAGGCTGTGGGTCAATGGCTGGAGCAGGAGTATGCCGGGGCAGACTGTGTACTGACCTGCGGCGACAGTGAGAGACACCTTGCAGGTGACATTGTCCGGGTGGACAGCGAGCAGGTGGCCGAGGCCGCCTATATGGTGGGCCGCTCCGAGCCCTTCTTCAAGCGCGGTGCGGTGATCCTTGCACAGCTTTTTGGGGGGCAGATCGCCGTTGACTGTCCTGTACAGCTCAATGAGACGGGTGCCGCTCAGCTGGAGCAGGCACTGGATGAGTTGGGCCGCAAGGAAAACAGAGCGCTGGTAGAGACTGTCTGGGCTGTTGAGGGTGACAAACTGGTGATCATCCGGGGCGTTACCGGTCGGTCGGTGGACAGGGAGCAGGCACAGGCGGTGCTGCTGGAGGCCCTGCAGCAGCCGGGCGACATCTCGGTGGAGGTGCCGGTGACGCAGGATGAGCCGATGGCTTTGGATCTGCAGCAGGTACACAACGAGCTTTTCACTCAGGCTGCGGACGCCGTCATTGAGCGTGACGAGCAGGGCGAGTGCCATGTGATGCCCCACGTGGTGGGCATCGACTTTGATGCTGCCGCAGCACAGCAGCAGTTTGAGCAGACGGCGCAGGGCGGCACAGTCCGCATCCCACTGACCGTCACCGTGCCCGAAATGACCCAGAGCAAACTGGAGCGGATGCTCTTTGCCGATGTGCTTGGTGAGTGTACCAGCAGCGTCAGCGGTACGGCAAACCGCCTGAACAACGTGCAGGTGGCAACCGATGCCATCCACGGTGTTGTTCTCATGCCGGGGGACGTGTTCTCCTACAATGATACCCTCGGCCCCCGCACCGTGGAAAACGGCTACAAGCCTGCTCCTGCCTACATTGGCGGCAAGACGGTGGACGACGTGGGCGGCGGTATCTGTCAGGATTCCTCCACCCTTTACTACGCCACCCTGAAGGCCAATCTGGAGATCGTCGAGCGTACCAATCACATGTACGCCGTGGGCTATGTGCCGGACGGACTGGATGCAACGGTGACCTACAATGCCCTTGACTTTAAATTCCGCAACAACACCGATTATCCCATTCAGATCGTTGCGGTATATGCCAACCGCAAGCTGACGGTGAAGCTGCTGGGCACCAAAACCACAGACTATACCGTCAAAATGGAGACCAAAACGCTTTCCACCAATCCCTATGAGGTCATCTACAAGCCGGACAGCACGGTGGCGATCGGCAAGACGGTGGTGGAGACCACCGCCTATACCGGCCGCAAGGTGCAGGTGCATCGCTGCGTCTATGACGGCAGCGGCGAGCTGATCAGCAGAACGCTGGAGAGCACCAACAACTACCGCCGCCGTGACAAGGTCATCCTCTATAACCCGGCCGATGCGGCATCCCTTGGCTTGGTTGACCGGGACGGCAAGGTGCACGAGACGGTACAGCCGGTTCTGCCCGACCCTGAGCCGACTCCCGAGCCCACGCCTACCCCGGAGCCCGATCCGGTGCCGGCTCCCGAGCCTGTGCCTCAGCCCACGCCTCAGCCCACTCCGGAGCCGACCCCTCAGCCTGCGCCGGAGCCTGAGCCGGCCCCCGTACCTCAGTCTCCTGCCCAGCCTGCTGTGCAGCCGGAGAGCGAGCCTGCTGCGCCTGAGCAGACGCCGGAGCAGACACAGGAGGCGGCGTGATGAGCTTTCAAGGCTTTGATCCCCGGGCGGTGGAGTTTCTCTGGCAGGTGCGTTTCAATAATGAACGGCCCTGGTTTGAGGCTCACAAGCAGGATTATATCGATCTGATCCAGACTCCTTTGCGTCAGCTGGCGCTTCAGGTGCAGCAGGAGGTTGCCCGACGGCACCCCAAACTGCCCCTGAACCTCCATGTCTCCCGCATTTATCGGGATGCCCGACGTCTCCACGGACGCGGTCCCTATAAGGACCATATGTGGATCGTGCTGCACAAGCCTCAGGATGAGTCCTCCGGCACTGCTCCGGCCTTCTACTTTGAGATCGCTCCGGAATACTACAGCATCGGTATGGGCTACTACTCCGCCACACCCATGACCATGGCCAAGCTGCGAGCCCGCATTGACCGGGATCCGGCGCCGATGGAGCGGCTGACACGCAAGCTGAACCGCCAGAAGAACTTTGTTCTGGAGGGGGCCATGTACGGCCGGCCCAAGGGAAATAAGGGGAAGCTTCTGGACCCGTGGTACAACCGCAAAAATATCGCCATCTCCTGGGACAGACCCTGCGAGGGCAGTCTGTTCACCCCGGAGCTGGCAGATGAGATCGTTTCCGCTGTGGACTTTTTGATGCCCTATTTCGACTATTTCAGCACGCTGGACAGCGATCCGGAGCCCCAAAAGGGTTAAAATGAAAGATGAGGTCGAGTCTCCTGCAAAAAGTGGGAGACTCGATTTTTTATATCTCTTAAAAAATTTTAAAAATCTGCATAAAACCTGTTGACAAATGCCTTGGCCTGTAGTATATTATAGCCAGAAAGGGTGAGTCCAATGTACTAGTTAACAACCCTTGCAAGATGCTGTAGTCGGGTTTGACGCAATTGATTATTTCCTCTAAAATGAATTTCAGCACGTCAAATCATGCAAAACAGTTTCGGAAGAACAGACACATTGAATATAATTGATCAAGTCAAAAATTTGTTAGAAGAACATCCAATGTGACCAATACCCCTTCCGACGACAGCATCCAAAACACGCAAAGCCCAAATCGCAAACGATGGATAAAACCGATCGCGATACCTCAGCTTGAGGTGAATGTACCCGGACGGGTAGCATGATAACAGGTTGTGTGTTTTTGATCCGGAACTGCAGAATAAAGGCTTTGACGTGACTCAGTAGAAAGTGAGGTAAACAAATGATGTTAGATAATAAGAGTGAACAGAAATGACCCTCTATCGTGGTAACGTTAGACGATAGAGGGTCATTTCTTTTTGCTCTTAACGGGATACAATATATAATGTATATTAAACAGCGCTCATGAGTCCGACTCATGAGCGCTGTTTTATGGTAGTTATTCCAATGTGCGCAGATCGTAGGGGGTCGTCTGGTATACGTAGTAGTTGAGCCAGTTGGAGTAGAACAGCTGAGCGGCAGAGCGCCACCTGACCTGAGGGGGATTGGCCGGATCATCGTAGGGGAAGTAGTTGGCGGGGATCTGAATGTCCAACCCCTTGTTTACATCCCGGAAGTATTCGTTGGCCAGAGTGTCGGGATCGTACTCGGGATGGCCGGTGATAAAGAAGCGGCGGTTGTCCTCACTCTTGACGCAGAATACGCCGGCCTCATCGGACACACTCAGCAGCTCCAGTTCGGGCTGAGCCAGAATATCCTCGGCACGGTTCTCGGTGTAGCGGGAGTGGGGGATAAAGAACTCGTCGTCAAAGCCCCGGAACAGAGGAGACTGCACTTTGAGGGCCTTATGGGGGAACACACCGAAGAGCTTCCTGTCCAGAGAGTACTTGGGGATGCCGTAATGATAATACAGCCCGGCCTGAGCGCCCCAGCAGATGTGCAGGGTAGAATGGACATGGGTCTTGGTCCACTCCATGATCTGGCACAGCTCGGGCCAGTAGTCCACATCGGCAAAGTCCAGATTCTCCACAGGGGCGCCGGTGATGATCATGCCGTCATACCGTTTGTCCTTGATCTGATCAAAGGTGGTATAGAAGGAAGAAAGATGATCGGCGTCGGTGTTCTGGGAGACATGGCTGGCGGTCTGCAGCAGCTCTACCTGTACCTGGAGGGGGGAGTTGGACAGCTTGCGCAGCAGCTGCACCTCCGTGACGATCTTGGTGGGCATAAGGTTCAGGATCAATACATTTAAAGGACGGATGTCCTGATGCATGGCACGGTATTCCGTCATGACAAAGATGTTCTCACTCTCAAGCACGGCTCTGGCCGGGAGAGAATCGGGGATACGAATGGGCATAAGAGCACCTCCTGACAGGCATACATTATATAATGTGTCCACACGGTGGATATCAAGTATAGATTATCATAGATTGAAGTCCTGTGCAACCGGTATTTCTGTGGTCTTTTGTGCGCCGTACGTGGACAAAAATCGGTTTTTGAAAAAACTTAAAAAAATAAGCAAAAAAGTGTTGACAAAGGGAGGGGGAGGTGTTAATATATGCAAGCGCGCAAACGAGGGGCTGAAAAATGCGGGGCTGCAGCAGCGGCCACAGCGTTAGAGCCACAAGGGAAAGCGCAGATATCACAGGAGTCCGGCGACACAAAACATTCAAAGAAATTTGAAAAAAGGTGTTGACAAGCGGGTGATGAATGTGGTAATATGAAACTCCCGCCGCGGACGGCGGTGTGCACCTTGTAAATTAAACAACGTAATGAAACACGAAGCACCAGAAAAGGACAAGAAGTCCTTTCTAACAAGCAATTGTTTGGAAAGGCTCTTCGACAATTCTATTTTGAAGCATTGGATAGCTTCAATAAATTGATTTAAGCAGCTGAGAGGTTGTTTAGATACCATTTATTGAGAGTTTGATCCTGGCTCAGGATGAACGCTGGCGGCGTGCTTAACACATGCAAGTCGAACGAGAATCTACGGATAGAGGCTTCGGCCAATTGAAGTAGAGGAAAGTGGCGGACGGGTGAGTAACGCGTGAGGAACCTGCCTTGGAGTGGGGAATAACAGTCCGAAAGGACTGCTAATACCGCATAATGCAGTTGGGTCGCATGATTCTGACTGCCAAAGATTTATCGCTCTAAGATGGCCTCGCGTCTGATTAGCTAGTTGGTAGGGTAACGGCCTACCAAGGCGACGATCAGTAGCCGGACTGAGAGGTTGGCCGGCCACATTGGGACTGAGACACGGCCCAGACTCCTACGGGAGGCAGCAGTGGGGAATATTGGGCAATGGGCGCAAGCCTGACCCAGCAACGCCGCGTGAAGG
>JAZOBP010000058.1:0-6009 GCA_045596065.1 Lawsonibacter sp.
AGAAGTTATTGCAGCAGGCCGCCAGCTGCAGCGTGGCGGCGCAGGCCACGGGGCCGGAGGGGTTGTGGGGGGCAAAGGGGATGTAGTAGCTCTCGGCCACGGCAGCGATCTTCTTCAGCTCCATAATGCCGCCGGCATGGCTGATGTCGGGCTGGATGTAGTCAGCCGCCCGCGTCTCAAACAGGTCCCGGTACTGGCGCAGGTTGTATAGACGCTCACCGGCAGAAATGGGCACAGGAGACTTGTCCCGCACGGCCTTGAGGGCCTCCAGACTGTCGGGAGGAGTAGGCTCTTCAAACCACATGGGCTTGAACTGCTCCAGTTCTTTGGCGATCTTGATGCCGGTAGGCACGTTAAAGCGGCCGTGACCCTCAATGAGCAGATCCACCTCAGGGCCAACCGCCTCACGCACAGCGGCTACGCAGCGCAGGGCGGTGTCCAGATCCTTGTTGGAGATATCCAGATAGGACTTTCCAAAGGGATCCCACTTCATGGCGGTAACGCCGCGCTTGACGGCAACGGCGGCCTTCTCGGCAAACTCCTCCGGGGTCTTGGCGCCGGCAAACCAGCCGTTGACGTAGATACGCACCTTCTCCCGGGTCTTTCCGCCCAGCAGCTTGTACACAGGCACACCCAGACTCTTGCCCAGAATATCCCACAGGGCCATCTCCACGGCAGACAGGGCGCTCATGAGCACCGGGCCGCAGCGCCAGTAAGAGTCACGGTACAGATCGTGGCTAATGGCCTCGATATTGGTGGGATCCTTGCCCACCAATGCCTCCTTAATGTGCTCCACGGCACCGGCCAGAGCCTTTTCCTTGTACTCCAGCGTGGCCTCGCCCACCCCGTGGATGCCCTCGTCGGTATACACCTTGACGAAGCACCAGTTGGTACGGAAGCAGTCTACTGCAAACATTTTGATATCGGTAATCTTCATAGGAAACTCTCCTTTTCTCTCCTGTGACCGACGCGGTCATCTTTTTTGCTCGTTTTCATAGATAATTGCAAAATCACAGGGTATATGGTAAAATCATTTTATCGAAGTGTCTGCGTTTTTTATATCGATATCTTTTTGTCTTTTTTAGAAATCTTGCTTTTATGGTGATGCTATGGACTGTCCCGGCTTTTGCGTGTCTGAATTTGGTCTGTTCGACTCCCGCATCAAGTTCCCTCAGCTGACCATGTCCTCCCCCCGACCGGTCACAGAGTTTGAGCTGGAGTTCTACTCTGCCGACTACGGCAGCACCTTTATCTTTGATGCCGCCTACCCCATGCTCCACGGCACCTTTCTGTGTGCAAAGCCCGGGCAGGTGCGGCACAGTTCCCTGCCCTTCCGCTGCTACTATATCCATATGACCACCCGGGACCCGCAGCTGGAGAGGCTTCTGCGCGCCCTCCCGGACTGGGGCTCTCTGCCGGACATGACCCAGGTCACCGACCTCTTTCAGAAGCTTCTGGTGCTGGACACCGCCCACCCCACCGCCGTGCTCACCCTGCAAAGCTGCGTATGCCGGCTGCTGGAGCTGCTCTCCGGCGTCCAGTCCCCGCCCCAGACCGGCTCTCAGACCGAGCTGCTTTTAAAGGCCGAGCACTATATTCAAACCCACCTGTCTGAGCCTCTCATCCTGCAAAACATAGCCGCAGCGGTTAACCTGAGCCCTTTTTATTTCCACCGTATATTTACCGACTTTTTTGGCTGCACCCCCGGTCAGTACATTGCCAACTGCCGCATTGCCAACGCCAAGCTGCAGCTGCTGCAGGAGGACTTCTCCCTGCCCCGCATCGTCAGCGAGTGCGGCTTTTCCTCCCAGTCCTACTTCTGTTACTGCTTTAAGCGTTCCACAGGCAAAACGCCCCTGGAATACCGCCGGGAGACCCTGAGCCGCATGGAGTTTTGATTTTTTAAAAAAAAAGACAGCGAGGTCTCCCTCGCTGTCTTTTTGCTTATTAGTTGGATGATAGCTTCAGCCATTCTTTTCGCTTTTCCGGTTCAAACTCATGGCGCAGGATGATCAGGCGTGTGATGCGGTGGTTATCGTCCACCTCACGTACCAGAATGGTAAACTCCTGATAGTCAAAGGCATCAAAGGGCACGGGCATGGCACCGATGTTCTCCGTGGCCCAACCGCCCACCGTGGCACAGCCGGTCTCCACGTCCTCGTCATCCATATCCAGATGATCGAAGAATTCACTCAGGTTCAGGTCGCCCGAGCACTCGTAGCGGTTCTTGTCCAGTTCCTGCCAGTCGTTGACAATATCGTCATTCTCGTCCCAGATCTCGCCCACCAGCTGCTCCAGCACATCCTCCATGGTGACGATACCGGTGATGCCGCCGTACTCGTCGGCCACCACCGCCATGTGGGTGCGGCTCTTGCGGAACTCGTTCATGATGTCATGGAGCTTCATACTCTTTGGGATAAAGACGGGCTCCAGCAGCAGGTCGGCAAGCTCCACCTGCTCCTGTTCCATAAGTTCGTGAAGCAGATGCTTGACGTAGAGGATACCCACCACGTGGTCGATGGTCTTTTCGTAGACCGGGTAGCGGGAAAACTGGGTCTCGTTGATGGTCTGCAGGATCTCCTGGGTACTCTGGCCGATCTCAAAGCCAATCACATCCACACGAGGAGTGAGAATATCGCCGGCATCCATATCGGTAAATTCCAGCGCAGACTGAAGCAGATCCGTCTCGTTCTCGTCAATGACGCCCTCGTCCTCGGCGGTATCCAGAATGCTCTCCAGCTCCTCCTCGGTGATGGTGACCACACGCTCGTCCTTTTTCTTCCACAGCAGGCTGAACAGGTTGACGATGCCGGAGGTGACCAAAACCGCAGGAAACAGCACGATCATCAGGATCAGCAGCGGCCATGCCGCCATTTTGGCAAAGCCCTCGCTGCACCGCCGGGCGATCATCTTGGGGGTAATCTCACCTACAATGAGAATGATCACCGTCATGACCACCGTGACGATGGTAGAGGCCTGATCGTCGGTAATGCGGCCGGCCAGTTTGTCCGCCAGACGCACCGCCAGCACCGTGGCAATGGACGTAGCGGCAATATTGACCAGATTGTTGCCAATGAGCAGAGTGGAAAGGGCCCGGTCGTAGTGGTTGTAGATGTAGCTGACCATACGCTGGATGCGGCTGGGATTTTCGCTTTCCTGGCGCAGCTTAAGCTTATTCAGAGATGTATAGGCGATCTCCGTACCGGAGAAAAAGGCAGAGCCGATCAGGCACAGCACGATCAGAATATATTCCATCTTCTGCCGCCCCCTTACATCAGCTGCAGGCCTTCGCCTGCATCGCTTTCGTCCTGAATGTCGCCCACAAGCTCCTCCAGCAGGTCTTCCATGGTAATAAGGCCGACCTTCTTACGGTGATCATCACAGATAAACACCATGTGGATCTTGTTCAGGCGCATCCGCTGCAGCAGATCGGGGATTTCGGTTTTGCAGTGGAACACATAGGGCTTGAGCAGCATCTTACGCAGGATCACAGGCTGGCCGGACACGTACCGGCTCAAAAAGGCATTGACCGGCAAAATACCCACGATGTTGTTGCGGTTGCCCTCATAGACCGGCACACGTGAAAACGCCATCTCACGCACCTTGCGTGCCAGATCCTGTACCGGGATGGAGCTGGGCACCGACACCACCTGATCCATGGGGATCATAATGTCCTCGGCCAGCTTGGCCCGGAATTCCATAGCGGAATTGACCAGAGTCTGCTTTTCGGGAGAGAGCACGCCCTCGTCCTCAATGGTCTCGATAATGGTGACCAGATCCTCCTCCGTCACCGTACTGCTCTCGCCGTTGTCAAAGAAACGGGCCAGCAGACCGGAAATGCCGGAGAAAATAGCACTGATGGGGGTCAGCAGCCGCACCAGCAGCTGCATACTGCCGGCAAAGAACAGTGAGATCCCCTCGCTGCGGGCCTTGGCAAGGCTCTTGGGCAGCATCTCAGCAAACAGGTAGACGATCACCGTGGTCAACAGAGTACCGTAGCCGACGTATCGCTCGTCGAACTGGCGAATGACCATCAGAGCGGACAGGGATGCACATGCGGCATGGAATATGTTGTTGCCGATGAGGATGGTGATGAGGGTCTTGTCAAACCGATCACACACCCACAGGGCCTTGATCGCCCGTTTGTTCCCCTTATCTGCCAGAGTGCGCAGACGGATCCGGCTCACACCGGTGTAGGCCGTCTCACAGCAGGCAAAGTAGGCCGAACACAACAGGAAAAACACATATAACGCTATACTGCCGCCCGATATACTACCGCTTGGGTCCACGAAAAAACCAACTCCTCATGTTTTGTATTTCTTATCTGCACAAGGTACAAACACAGTCATTGTACAACATTTTTTTAATATATGCAACGGTTTTGCCGCAAGAATCCCTGTACAGCAAAACAGACAGCCTTCCGGCTGTCTGTTTTTCATTACTTCTGCAGGGTCAGGGTAAACCAGAAGGTGTCCTCCTCCCCCGCCGCCAGTACCCGGTGACCGCCGGGGATGTTCAGGCCATTGACCTGACCGGACTGGGGCTCTACGCACAAAAAGTCCTGCTTGCCGTCGCCGTTGTACATGACCCAGTGGTCAAAGTTATCCGACACGGTAAACACCACGTCATCCAGAAGAGCAGTTCTGCCCGACATGGCAAAGCAGGTGTCAAAGGTCTCACCCAGAGGCAGGGGCGGATCGATCCACTCACCGGTGGGGATAAAGTGCTCCGCATCCCAAACGCACTGTCTGCCCCGGGGTACATCGTACTTTTGGGGCCGGGCAAAGGTGGCATGGAGGCCAAAGGTGTAGGGCATATCCTCCAGAGCCTTGATGCGCATGGTCTGGCGCACACAGTCCTGCTGCACCTCCACCTCGATGGTCATATCAAAGACAAAGGGATAACGCTCTCCCCGGTTTTCAAAGCGGCCCACCAACCGTTTTTCCGTCTGCTCTACCACCGCAAAGGGCACATCGGCCATCCTGCCGTGGAGGTTGTTGCCCCGGGCCACCTCGTTGACGGGCAGGCTGTATTCCTTACCCCGAAAGGTAAACCGACCGTCCTTGGTGCGGTTTGCCGGCATGATGAGCGGAAATCCGTACAGGTGCTTTCGGCTCTCCAGCATCTGCCGTCCCTCACAGGGCCGCATGATCTCCCGTCCGTCATACTGAACCGAGAAGAGATTCATTCCGTAATCAGGCTGGATCTTTGTCTGCCAAAGACCGTTTTTCAATACCACAGCGTCCACTTCAAACACCTCATTTTCGGGTCATCGAACCCGTTTTTTCTATTATATAACACACCCTTTAAAAAATCAAACAAGTCAAAAGTTTTTAAAAATTTTTGTTCTCTGTGTAGACAAATCTCCTTTAAAGAGTTATAATATCGAAGGTTAAAAGGCAAAAAATGGAAGCCTCTTCCAATCTTTTTTCGGAGTGTGATAGTATGAAACTCATCATCAAAAACGATTACGATGCCATGAGTGCGTGGGCCGCTGAGCACATTGCCAACGCCATCAACAGCCACAAGGAGTCTCGCCCCTTCGTGCTGGGTCTGCCCACCGGCTCCTCCCCCCTGGGCGTTTACAAGCGTCTGATCGAGATGAACAAGGCCGGAACCGTCAGCTTTAAGAACGTAGTCACCTTCAATATGGACGAATACGTAGGTCTGCCCCGTGAGCATGACCAGAGCTACTGGTACTTCATGCACGACAACTTCTTTGACCACATCGACATCCCCGCCGAGAACGTCAACATTCTCAACGGCATGGCCGAGGATCTGGCCGCCGAGTGCCAGCGCTACGAGGACAAGATCGCCTCCTACGGCGGTATTGATCTGTTCCTGGGCGGCAGCGGCGTGGACGGCCACATTGCCTTCAACGAGCCTTTCTCCTCTCTGGACTCTCGCACCGGCGTTCGTGCTCTGACCGAGGACACCCTGATTGTCAACTCCCGTTTCTTTGACAACGACCCCAACAAGGTACCCAACACCGCCCTGTCCGTGGGTGTT
>JAZOBP010000059.1:0-5594 GCA_045596065.1 Lawsonibacter sp.
GCAGGGCCGACAGGGCCGGTGGGGCCAACTGCACCCGTGGCACCGGCAGGACCGGCAGGGCCGGTGGGACCAACTGCACCCGTGGCACCGGCAGGGCCGACAGGGCCGGTGGGGCCAACTGCACCCGTGGCACCGGCAGGGCCGACAGGGCCGGTGGGGCCAACCGCACCCGTGGCACCGGCAGGGCCGGGGATGCCCTGCGGGCCGGTGGGGCCGACCATGCCGTCCGGCCCGGGGATCCCCTGCGGCCCGGTGGGCCCAATGATATATTCGGGGCAGCAGGGAGGGTACACGCTCTGACAGCCGCAGCCATAGTTCCGGCTGGTCTGCTCTGCGCAGCCGGGACGCTGGTTTCTGCCGAAGTCAGAGGGAATATAACGATTCATAGAATCCATCCTTTCCCTATCGTTACACATGTGGCAATGCCACAGACCATTCTATGCCATCCCCTGCCCCGGAGACACAAAAAACCGGAGCTGCCCAAAGGCAGCTCCGGTCTGTGTGGATGGGATCATTCTTCCTCCGCCTCGGCGTCAAAGACGGGGCGGGCGGGGGCGGCGGCAGGGGCAGCACTGCTGGCATTGGCCGCAGCACGGAAGCGCACACGGGACTTTTTGATCTCGTCGTAGGCCTCAGCGATCGCCTCCTCCGTGCGGCGCATGGCGTCCTCGCAGTACTCGTTGGCAGCACGCTTGAGCTCACGGCTGCGCTCCTCGGCCTGACGCATCATCTCGGTGCTGCGCTGACGGGCCTGGTTGAGGATCTCGTTTTCGGCCAGCAGCTGCTTGGCGCGTTCCTCCGCCTGCTGACGGATGGCGTCCGCCTCACGCTTGGCCGAGTTGATGTACTCGGTACGGGTGTTCAAAAGGCGCTTGGCCTCAGCCAGCTCCATGGGGAACTGGGCACGGATGTCGTCAATGAGATCCAGCGCACGGTCACGCTCGATCACGCACTTGTCGCCGGAGAAGGCCGCATTCTTGGCCTCATCCACCATTTCAAACAACATATCCAGCAGTTCTTCTACTCCGCTTGCCATATCAGTTACCCTTCCTTTCTTGCAGTTGCTTCATTCTTGCGCTGACATCGTCCACGACCTCCCGGGGGACAAAGTCGCCCAGATCGGCACCGTAGCGGGCCATCTCCTTGACGATGGTGGAGCTGAGGTAGGTGTACTTGTCACTGGAGGCCAGAAACATGGTCTCCAGCCGGGGGTTGAGCTTGCGGTTGATGACCGCCATCTGCACTTCCTGCTCGAAGTCAGACACCGCACGCAGGCCCTTGACCACAACGTGAGCCTTGCGCCGTTTGGCGTAGGCGGCCAGCAGCTCGTCCGAAAAGTCGATCTCCACATTTGGGAACCGGGCGGTGGCCCGACGCAGCAGCTCCACACGCTCCTGTGGTGTAAAGGTGCCCTGCTTGTTGGAGTTGATCATCACGCACACAATGAGCTTATCAAAGCACTGGCTGGCCCGCTTGATGATATTCAGATGGCCCAGAGTGACGGGGTCAAAGCTTCCGGGATAGATGGCGGTACTCATAGGGCGGCACTCCCCTGTCGGTGGTATACGGTGAGCTTGATCTTGCCATAGCGGTACTCCCTGCCCTTGCAGTAGGGGGCGGCCGGATCGGGCAGCTGCTTTTCCAGCGCACTTTCACATATCATTATACCATGTTCCGACAGAATGTCAAACTTTACGACAGCTTCCACGCAGTTTTCCAGCAGCTGGGTCTGGTAAGGGGGATCGAGAAAAATCAAATCGAATTTTTCTCTGCAGCCGGAAAGAAAGGCAAGGGCATCCCCTTGACGCACGGTGCTCTGCCGGTCAAAGCCCACAGTGCGGATGTTCTCATTGATCACGGCCGCCGCCTGACGGCTGGAGTCCACAAAGGTGCAGCTCTTTGCCCCCCGGGACAGGGCCTCGATGCCCAGCTGACCGGTGCCGCCGAACAGGTCCAGCACCCGTCTGCCCTCAATGTCAAACTGGATGATGTTGAACAGGGACTCCTTGACCTTGTCGGTGGTGGGCCGGGTATCCATACCGGGCAGCTCCTTCAGCCGCCGGCCACGGGCCGTACCGGAAATCACTCGCATAATTTCTTCTCCTCTCCCCCGTCGGTCTGTACCTCTTGGGTGTGAAAGTGTTCGTAGACCGCCCGGGCGGTGGCGGGAGGAACGGCCTTTGTAAGCTCCTCCAAACTCGCCTGTCGGATGGCCTTAACGGTTTTAAAGTGCTTGAGCAGCTGGCTGCGGCGTTTTTCTCCCACGCCGGGGACAGCGTCCAGCGCCGAGGTATGCAGATGGCCCGAACGCAGCTGCCGATGATATTCGATGGCATAGTTGTGGGTGTCCTCCTGAATTTGTCCGATGAGCGCAAACAGGGCCGGCACCGACTGAATGCCGATCTCCTGCCCGTCCGGGCGGATCAGAGCACGGGTGCGGTGGCGGTCATCCTTGACCATACCGTAGGCCGGGACAGACAGCCCCAGCTCCGCCATGACGCTGCAGGCCACCTGTACATGTTCCTGACCGCCGTCAATGAGCAGCAGGTCGGGCAGGGGCGCAAACTTCTCATCCCCGTCCAGATACCGCTGAAAGCGGCGGCGGAGCACCTGTGCCATAGATGCGTAATCGTCCGGGCCGGTCAGGTCTTTGATCTTGAAACGGCGCCAGTCCCGCTTGAGGGGTCGGGCGTCCTGATAGACCACCATGGACGCCACCATGTCGCTGGAGCCGGTATTGGAGATGTCGTAGGCCTCCATGCGCCGGGGGGGCTGCTCCAGACCCAGCATACGGCCCAGAGCATCCAGCAGCTTGCTGCGCCGCTCCTCCCGGGTGGTTGCACGCTCCACCTCCTCCCGGGCGTTCTGCTGCGCAAGGCGGATCAGCTCCATTTTAGCCCCTCGCTGAGGGGTAAGCAGTTCTACTTTACGACCCACTTGTTCACTGAGCATACGGGTCACCGGCACCTGATCGGGCAGCTCACAGGGCAGCAGGATCTGTCGGGGCAGGCGGTCACGCCCACCGTAGTATTGTTTGACCAGAGAGGAGACAATATCCTCTGTGCTCTCCTCCATCGGCGTGTCAAACAGCTCCATATCCTTGGCTGCCAGATCGCCGTTGAGGTAGTGGAGCACCACAAAGCAGCTTTTTGCCTCCCCACGGAAAAAGCCCGTCACATCGGTGTCGGCAAGAGACCCGGCCACCACCTTTTGCCGCTTGCCCAAAAGCTCGATGGCCCGCAGGCGGTCACGCAGCTGAGCGGCCTTTTCAAAGCGCAGTTCCTCTGCCGCCTGCTGCATCTCCGCCGTCAGTTCCTCCATGACCTGCTTGTAGCGGCCCTCCAGCAAAGACACGGCCTGCGCCACCGCCTCGTCATGGTCTGCCTTCATATCCACGCTGCGGCACCAGCCCTGACATTGACCCATATGGTAGTTGAGACAGGGACGCTCCCTGCCGATGTCCCGGGGAAAACGCTTGCCGCAGGAGGGCAGACGCAGGGCGGTACGCAGGGCAACAATGATGCCCTGGGTATTGCCCCGGCTTGCGTAGGGGCCGTAGTACCGGGCCCCGTCCTGACCCGGACGGTTGACCAGAGAGAATCGGGGGTACTCCTCCTGGGTGGACAGGCGGATGTAGGGGTAGCCCTTGTCATCCTTGAGCAGGATGTTGTACCGGGGCTGGTGGCGTTTGATAAGGGAGCACTCCAGCACCAGCGCCTCAAACTCACTGTCAGCGATGATCACGTCAAAGTGGTCGATCTGGCTGACCATGGCCCGGGTCTTTGGGGTGTGGGCGGCGCTGTCCTGAAAGTACTGGCTCACCCGGTTTCGCAGGGCCTTGGCCTTGCCCACGTAGATGACCGCAGACTGCTTGTCCTGCATGATATAGACCCCGGGCTTCAGGGGCAGACTGTGGGCCTTGTCCCGAAGCTGTTCAAATGTCACGGTCTGCACCTCCCGGTCTAAAAAGGAATAAAGCGAAAAAGCCACCGCGAAGCGGTGGCTTTTTAGGGGACTTGATTATTCGGCGAAATCGGAAGAGATAAGCTTGACCAGTGCCTCCACGGCTTCCTTCTCATCGGCGCCGTCGGCAATGATGTTGATGGCAGTGCCCTTGATGATGCCCAGAGACAGGACACCCAGCAGACTCTTGGCGTTCACCTTGCGTTCCTCGCGCTCCACCCAGACAGAGCACTTAAACTCGTTGGCCTTCTGGATGAAGAAGGTAGCCGGTCTGGCATGCAAACCGACCTGATTGTTGACTACAGCCTCTTGCGTATACATGAACTTGCACCTCCGCTTCAAAAGGCATACTTTTCATCTTTAGAATAGCAGATTTATACCATATCCGTCAACGGCATTTTCACCAAATCGCACGCGTCCAGTTGTTTAAAATACCGACAAGACGTGCTCTTTTGTTCAAATCCGCAACATTTGACCGCCTATATCTGCGCTCAGCGCATAGTAGCCACGGTGACGCCGTCCTCGCCCTCGCCGTAGCGGCCGGGTCGGAAGTCCTTAACGTAGCGGCTGCGCCTGAGGTGCTCCCGCACCGCTTTTCGCACAGCGCCGGTGCCTTTGCCATGGATGATGCGCACGGTCTCCAGATGGGCCAGCATGGCATTATCCAAAAAGATATCCAGACTTGCCAACGCCTCGTCCACCATCATGCCCCGCAGATCCACCTCAAAGCTGGCCGGGGCGGTACGCAGGGTATGCTCGGCCCGGCGGGTGATGCTTTGCACGTCCTTTCGTGCCTTGGGGCCGCCGTCCTCCACCACACGGACTTCCTCCTGTCTGGCAGAGATCTTCAAAATGCCCGCCTGCAGCTGCAGGATACCGTCCTTGTTCACGCTGATGACCGTCGCCTTGGTGCCCATAGACACCAGCTCCACCGTGTCTCCCTGAACCGCCGGCCGGGTGGGTGGAGGCAGCTCCTGCTCCGGCTGAGCACCGCCGATGCCGCGCTCTGCCTCGTTGAGCAGACGCCGTGCCTCCGCACGGCGGTCGTTGACCGCTTGCCAGTTGTCCTGTCTGGCCTGCTGGCGGCGCATGTCCTTAAGCTCGGCAAAGACCTGATCACTGGCATCCCGTGCCTCCTGAATGATGGCCCGTGCCTCCGCCTGCGCCTTTTCCACCACCTTGGCCCGCTCCTGCTCCAACTTGTCCCGATACTCCCGGGCACGCTGGGCAGACTGTTCCATCTCCAAACGCAGCTGAGCGGCCCTGTACTTCTCCTGTTCCATCTCCTGCCGCTGGATGTCCAGCCGGGTAAGCACATCCTCAAAGCGTACATTTTCTGCATCCAGACGGGCTGCGGCACGCTGAATGATGTCCTCAGGCAGACCCAGCCGGCGTGAAATGGCAAAGGCGTTGGACTTGCCCGGGATACCTACAATGAGCCGATAGGTAGGCGCCAGCGTCTCCACATTAAATTCGCAGGAGGCGTTTTCCACCCCCTCGGTGGTCATGGCGTAGACCTTAAGCTCGGCGTAGTGGGTGGTGGCGGCGATGGCCGCACCCTGACGCCGGGCCTGCTCGATGATGGCAGCGGCCAATGCTGCACCCTCCACCGGGTCGGTACCGGCACCCAG
>JAZOBP010000060.1:0-9017 GCA_045596065.1 Lawsonibacter sp.
GTGGATGTGGGTGCCGCGCTGTCGGACCAGAATGTTGCCGGCCAGCACGAACTGACCGACGCCGCGCTTGACACCAAGGCGCATAGCCTCGGAATCACGGCCGTTACGGGTAGAGCCAACGCCCTTCTTATGGGCGAAAAACTGCAAACCAATTTTCAGCATGTCTTACACCTCCAAGACAGATATGTTTTCAGGATATTCCTCGTGCAGTTCGGTAAGGTAGACCATCAGGGCCGTCAGCAATGTCTGACAGGTACTCTCGTTGGTCTGGCCGAGACTGCCGGGAAGCTTGAGAGAGATGGATGCGTCCTTCTGCCGGACCTTGACCGATGCCTCCAGCCCAAGCACGTCGTTGACGGCGCACTCGCACAGGCGCACGGCGCTGGTAACAGCGGCGCAGACGATGTCCTCACCCTCATTGGCATATCCGCTGTGGCCTTTGACCTCAAAGCCCACGATGCGGCTGCCCTCAAGATGGAACGCTACGGTGGTCATCAGGCCTTGATGGCGCCGATCTGCACCTTGGTGTAGGGCTGACGATGGCCCTGACGCTTACGGTAGCCCTTCTTGGGGGTGTACTTGAAGATCATGATCTTCTTGCCCTTACCGTTCTTGACGACGGTAGCGGCCACGGAAGCACCCTCCACAACGGGAGTGCCAAAGGTAGCCTTGTCGCCGTCGATGACAGCCAGAACCTTGTCGAAGGTGATGGCATCACCGGCCTCGTTGGCCAGCTTCTCGACGAAGATCACGTCGCCCTCGGCAACCTTGTACTGCTTGCCGCCGGTCTCAATAATAGCATGCATGGATAATTCAACTCCTTCATTTACGGGCTCGCTCTCCCGGGCGGACGGGTGTTTGGCACCCCTCACTTGCATACCCGCTCAATGCGGCTTACATAGTTTATCAGTCAAAACCAACCTTGTCAAGTAAAATCCGCAGGTTTTTTCAATTATTTATTCCGTTTGAGCCGGTTTTACGATACTGGCCTCCAGCGCCGTCCAAGGGCCGGCAGTTTTGCCGCAGGGGCCGGAGGGCACCAGCACGGCGTACTTGGCCAGCAGTTCCACCGGCTTATAGGACAGCTTGGAGGTGCGAAGCCCCATATCCCCGGTGTCGTCCTCCCGGTTGATATAGGTCACCCCGTCCCCGGCAAAATGCTGGGCAAACTGGGCCACCAGCATCTGGTAGCAGCCCTCCACGGTGCGGTCGGCCTTTTCGATGTGGATAAACAGGGTATCCCCCACCACCTCACCGATGGAGAAGCCCACCATCTGTCCGTCCACCCGCAGAGCGCCCCCCACCATACCGTAGGCCGCAAAATCGTCCAGCACCTCACGGGTCTTGTCCAGATCCTCCTGAAAGGTACTGCTCTCCTTGCTGATGGCCTGCGCATAGCGATCCAAAAAGGCCCGTGCGTCGGCCAGATCGGCCTTTTCCATGGGGGCAAAGCTCCAGTTTTCGTAGGTGCGCAGAAAGCGGTTGACGTGGTTGCGCTGACCAGCCAGCTTTTTGCCCTTAAAATACTTCAGATCCTCTGCCAGATACAGATAATCGTAGGTGTTGCGGTCACTCATCACCTGAGCACAGGGGAAACACTCCACCAGCGGCCCCACCTCCGGCTCCGGGATGGGATAAAAGCTCACCGGCAGGCTGCGCCGGGCACAGTATGCGGCGATCTGGTCGTACTCCCGCCTGCGGTCACCGCCCTGCGGCAGGGTGAACAGGGTGCCGAAGCCCGGATAGTCCACCTTAAAATACAGGATGCCCTCGTGGATGGCATATTCGGTTTTATAATAGTCACGCCAGATGAAGATGCCGCCCACCGTCAGGTCGCACAGCCGGTTGGGATTGCGGTCCATATAGGGGCGCAGCTTATCCAGATCCTCTTGGGTCAAGGGGTGAAATTCCAACATAACCGTCCTTGTTCCTCTCGCTTGTAAATCGTCCCCGGTACCAGCCGGTGGCACCGTCTTTCTTGGCCAGGATGCCCTGTTTGGTTTGGGCCACCAGAGCCAGCATATCGCCCGGCTCTACCGGCAGCTCATAGTCCGTGGAGTCCCGGCAGAAGGTCTCCCCCTGCCACTGGTAGAGATAGCGGTTGAGTATGTCCATCTCCCGTCCGCTCTCCGTATGCCGGCACCGGGACAGCTCCTCTCCCCGCTTGAGCACCTGCACCCGGCTGTGTCCCCAGCGGATGTTCAGGGGGTGGGCGCTCGCCCGCTGGCTGTCCAGCGCACGTACCCGCTCCAGCCCGTCGTAGGCTGCCCAGAAAAAGCTCTGCGCCCCGTCCTCCGGGATCACAAGGGCGTTAAGCTGTCCGTCCGCCTTCAGGGCGCAGCCCCCGTCCAGAGAAATAATGCGCCGATCCCGGCACAGCAGGGGGCTTGCGTTTGGGATGGCCGGGTCATACAGGGTCACCGGCCAGTGGCCTACGATGCAGTATTTGTCAAAGGAATAGCCCTGAGAGAGGAAGTCATCGTTTTTCATCACGTGGAAGGCGCTCAGCCCCTCCATATGTTCCATGGAGGGCACGCCTCCATGGACAAACACATAGTGCTCCGTCTCCAAAATATGGGGCATCCGGCGCAAAAAGTCAAGTTCTTGGCCACAGTTTTCCCGCATAGCCCGGCGCATATGTGCAAAACCGTCCACATTCAGCCGATCCTCCGGGCAGCCCGCCCAACGGGCAAGCTGCCATATGGCGCTCTCCGGGTGCTGGGGCAGATACCGGCGGTAAAAGTCCTCCCAGCCGGCGTCCTTCCCCTGCGTATCCACAAAGCGGTACACCAGCTCGTCACAGTTGCCGCACACGGTGTAAACGGTGTGACTTTGGGCCACCTCCATCACCCGGTGGAGCAGCCCCAGGCTGTCTGCGCCCTTTTCCATCAGGTCGCCCACCAGCACCAGAATATCCTCCCGGCCAAAATCCACCGCCCTCAGCAGCCCGTCAAAAAAGGAGGGCACAGCGTGCAGGTCGCTCATAACGAGGATGCGTCTGCCCGCATCAAAGCGGACATGCTCCACCCGAGCTGTGTCCCACATGGTGTTCCCTCCCTTTAGGTTTTATTCCGCTTTCTGCGCCTGCAGCGACACCCAGCCGTCCTTTTCCAGCCGATGGCGGACCACAAGGCCGTTTTTCACCAGAGCGGCCTCCACCTCCTGCGCCCGGGTGTCAATGATGCCCGAGCAGATAAACCATCCGTTCTTCTTCATCAGGCCGGGAGCCTGTGCAGACAGAGGGATGATCACGTCGGCCACGATGTTGGCAAGCACCACGTCGTACTGGGTCTGGGCCAGCTCAGAGGCCAGGGCACGGTCGCTGAGCACATCTCCGGCGCGCACGGTGTAGCGGTCCTTGCCGATGCCGTTGAGCATGGCATTTTCGTAGGCCACATCCACCGCCTTGGGGTCGATGTCCACCGCCAGAGCCTGACGGGCACCCAGCACCAGAGCGGCAATGGACAAAATACCGCTGCCGCAGCCCAGATCCAGCACATCGTCACCGGCACGGGTGTGCTGCTCCACGCCGCCCAGACACAGCTGGGTAGAGGCGTGAGAGCCGGTGCCGAAGGTCAGGCCGGGGTTGAGATAGAAGGGCACCTTGCCCTCCGGAACGGGCTTGCCCCGCTCCCACTCCGGCACGATGTAAAGCCGGTCTCCCACGGACATGGGCTTGTAATACTTCTGCCAGCTGTAGGCCCAGTCATTGTCCCCCAGAGGGGTGACGGTATACTCGGCGTCCAGCAGGGCGGCGTACTTGTTCAGCTGTGCCTTGCCGTCGGCGTCGTCGGTGACGTAGAACTTGATGCGGCTGACCCCCTGCATACGCTGAGCCAGCTGCTCGTCCACGTAGTCCCAATACTGGCGGTTCTGCTCCAGAAACTGCTTAAACTCGTTTTCATCCTCCACCACAAGGCCGGTCATGCCGGCGTTGATGAGCCGCCCGGCCAGCTCGTCCAGACGGTCGGTGGTGGTATTAACGGCTACTTCCAGCCACTTCAGTTCTTCCACAGCGTGCTCCTTTACCGCTCGGTGCCCAGCCAGAACAGCGCCAGCGTGCCGGGGCCGGAGTGAGAGCCGATGACAGTGCCGGTATAGCCGATCATAACGTCCCGAACGCCAAAACGCTCCCGCACCATGTCGGCCAGCTTCTGTGCGTCATCCAAACAGTCGCCGTGGCAGATATACACGATCTGGTCGGCGGGGTCGATGGCGGTCTGCTCCATTCGGTCTGCCAGCGCCCGGATGGAGGCGGCACGGCCACGGGCGGTACCCACCTTAATGAGATGTCCCTCGTTATCCACGTGCATCACCGGCTTGATGGACAGCATGGTACCCACCACGGCGGTGGCGGCGGACACACGACCGCCTCGCTTGAGGAAGAACAGGTCGTTCACGGTGAACTGGTGGCACAGGTGCAGCTTGTTGGCCTCCACCCAGTCACGCACCTGATCGATGTCCATGCCCTCCTCCCGCTTACGGGCGGCATGGGCCACAAGCAGGCCCTGTCCCAGAGAGGCGCACAGGGTATCCACGGTATACAGCTTGCGCTGGGGATACTTCTCCGCAAGCTCTTCCACCGCAATGACGCTGGAGTTGTAGGTGGTGGACAGGCCGGAGGAGAAGGCCAGAATGAGCACATCCTTACCCTCCTGCAGCAGAGGCTCCAGCGCCTCGGTATACTGCCCCACATTTACCGCCGAGGTGGTGGCCGTCCTGCCCTCACGCAGCAGCTGATAGAACTGCTTGGGGTCCATATCCCGGTTGTCGGGGTAGTTGTAATAATCCTTATTGTCCAGATTGAACATCAGAGGCAGCACCTTGATATCCAGCTGCTCCACCAGCTCGGCAGGCAGGTCGGCGCAGGAATCGGTCATGATGACAAACTTACTCATAATGGCATCTCCTTGTATTTAATGTTATGGTCAGGAAGAAGTCACTTTTGTTCCTTCTTCTCCTTTTTCTCTTTTTCTTTCTGCTCTTTTTCTTTTTCCTTTTTTTCTTTCTCCAGCTGTTCCTTACGTTCCTTTTCCTCCTGCCGGGCGGCTTCCTCCCGCTCCCGCAGGCCGGCAAGGATCTGCTGGCAGGCCAGCTGATCGGCATAGCTGCGCAGGGCAAGACCCAGAGCCAGACGGGCCATGGTCTCATCCTCCTTAAGTTCCAGCGACCCCGCCGTCTCCTTCAGTGCCCTGTCCAGAGCCGCAGTGAAGTAGCCGTAAAGGGTCTGGGGATCGCTGCCGTCGGGAATGGCATCAAAGAGGGTCTTGATCTGGCTGACGCTGAGCACCTTTTTCATGGTGCACACCGCCGTCAAAAAGCCGATGTGCGCCCGTCCGTAACGCTTGCCGTCCGCACGGGGCACCACGCCGTCCTTGATGTAGTTGTTGACCATAGCAGAGGTGATCTGCTCGGCTTCGTCAAAGCGTATGATCTGTCGGGGCATATAGGATATGACCTGATCCATGTAAAGGGCAATGTCGGGCAGCTCCTCCCAGTCCACCGGGCGGTCTGCCTCCAGCCGCTGTCGGATCTGTTCCAGTTGTTCCATGTTGCCCCTCCTTTCCCATTTTATCAAGCTTTCAATATTATACAATATAATATTGAATATTGTAAAGCCCCTATTTGCCTTACCTGCAGCCATTCCTTTTTTTCTGCGGTTGTGATATAATGGCCGCATTGATTATTTGCGACCGGGAGGTGAGGCAGTGAGGCAGCTTGTCATCGGTATGCTTGCCCATGTGGATGCGGGCAAGACCACTCTCTCCGAGGCCATGCTCTATGGCAGCGGAGCCATCAAAAAGCTGGGGCGTGTGGATCATGGGGACGCCTTTTTGGATACGGACACCATCGAGCGGGAACGGGGCATCACGATTTTTTCCAAGCAGGCCATGTTCTCTCTGCCCGGTGTGCAGGTGACCCTGCTGGACACCCCCGGCCATGTGGACTTCTCCACGGAGATGGAGCGCACCCTGCAGGTGCTGGACTGCGCCGTACTGGTCATCAGCGGTACGGATGGGGTACAGAGCCACACCCACACCCTGTGGCAGCTGCTGCGGCGCTATCAGGTGCCCACCATCCTGTTTTTGAACAAAATGGATCTGGCCGGTGCCCGTCGGGAACGGCTTATGGACGATCTGCGCCGTCAGCTGGACGAGGGCTGCGTGGACTTTTCCTGCGAGGATACCGCCCTGCGTGACGAGGCCGCCGCCATGTGCGACGAGACCGCTTTGGAGGAGTTTTTGTCTGTCGGCACTCTGTCCGACACCACTCTGGCCGATCTGGTGGCCCGGCGCAGGCTCTTCCCCTGCCTGTTCGGCTCGGCCCTGAAGCTGGAGGGCGTGGATGCCCTGCTGGACGCCCTGTCCCGCTTCGCCCCCGTCCCCCGATACCCGGAGGAGTTTGGGGCCCGTGTGTTTAAGATCTCCCGTGACCCCCAGGGCAGCCGACTGACCTGGCTGAAGGTCACCGGCGGTCAGCTGCGGGCCAAGACGCTGCTGACCGGCGGTCAGGGTGAGGACGCATGGCAGGAAAAGGCCGACCAGCTGCGCCTGTATTCCGGCGCTAAGTTTTCCAGCGCTGACACGGTGGAGGCCGGCGGCATCTGCGCCGTCACCGGTCTGACCCACACCCGGCCTGGTATGGGTCTGGGCACACAGGCCCGGCATCTGCTGCCCCTGTTGGAGCCGGTGCTCACCTATCAGCTTATTCTGCCCCCGGGCTGTGACCCCCATGTGGCTATGGGCAAGCTGTCTCAGCTGGAAGAGGAAGACCCCCAGCTGCACATTGTGTGGAATCAGCTGCTGCGTCAGATCCAGATACAGCTCATGGGTCAGGTACAGCTGGAGGTGCTCCAGCGGGTCATTGCCCAGCGCTTTGCCATGGATGTGACCTTTGGCCCGGGCAGCATCGTCTATAAAGAGACCATTGCCGGCGCCGTGGAGGGCATCGGCCACTTCGAGCCCCTGCGCCACTACGCCGAGGTACACCTGCTGCTCCAGCCCGGGCAGCCGGGCAGCGGCCTGTGCTTTGACACCGACTGCTCCACCGACGAGCTGGATCTGAACTGGCAGCGTCTGATCCTCACCCACCTTGGAGAAAAGGAACATCTGGGCGTGCTCACCGGCTCGCCCATCACCGATTTGAAGATCACTCTCATCGCCGGCCGTGCCCACAACAAGCATACCGAGGGCGGCGACTTCCGTCAGGCCACCTACCGGGCAGTGCGCCACGGCCTGATGCAGGCCGAAAGCGTCCTGCTGGAGCCTTGGTATTCCTTCCGTCTGGAAGTCCCTGCCGACAATGTGGGCCGTGCCATGACCGACATCCAGACCATGGGCGGCCGCTTTGACCCCCCGGAGCCGGGGGACGAGCTCACCCTGCTCACCGGCAGTGCTCCCGTGGCCGGACTGCGTGACTACTGGCAGCAGGTCACCGCCTACACCCGTGGCCGGGGCCGGCTGACCTGCCGGGTACTGGGCTATCAGCCCTGTCATGATCCGGAGTCTGTCATCGCCGCCATCGACTACCGGGCCGAGCGTGACACCGCCAACCCGGCCGACTCGGTGTTCTGCGACCACGGAGCCGGCTTTGTGGTACCCTGGCAGCAGGTAGCGGACTATGCCCATGTGGAAAGCCCGCTGAAAAAGCAGGCTCAGGCCGCTCCCGCTGCTCCCGCCGCCGGGGGCCGCACCGATCGGTATACCGGCTCGCTGGAGCAGGACAAGGAGCTGCAGGCCATCTTCGAGCGCACCTACGGCAAGGTGGAGCCCCGAGCCTTCCAAAGCCCCAAAAAGCCCGCCCGCACCAGCCTGGACGACAGGCACTACAACATCTCTGCCCAAAAAACCGGGCCGGAATATCTGCTGGTGGACGGCTACAACATCATTTTTGCCTGGGACGAGCTCAAGGACTTGGCCCGGCAGGACATCGCCGCTGCCCGGCAGGCCCTCACCGACCTGCTCATCGACTATCAGGGTTCCCGCAAGTGTCGGGTCATTCTGGTCTTTGACTCCTACAAGGTCAAGGGCAATCCCGGCAGTATGGAAAAGGCCGGCGGCATCCACGTGGCCTACACCAAAGAGGCCCAGACCGCCGATGCCTACATCGAAAAGGCCACCTACGACCTCAGCCGGGAACACCGGGTACGGGTCGCCACCTCTGATGCTCTGGAGCAGCTGATCATTCTGGGCCACGGCGCCCTGCGCATCTCCGCCCGTTCCTTCCGTGAGGAGGTGGAGCAGACTCGGGGCGAGATCCGCCGTTTTCTGGCCGACCATAATCGTCAAAATGCCCATTCTTCCCAACTCAAGGACACCGCTCACATAAAAAAACAATAAATCGAAGCAAGGAAGAAAAAAATCCGGGCAGACTAATTTACAAATCTCATCTTTTTTGCTATACTGACGTGTGGGGTTTTTATTCCCCTTCAATTTCTCGGCCGTTCCCGTGGGACAGGCTGTAAGGAGTGTTCCGTTATGAGCCGTATGGTAGGTACCGTTTCCCGTGGTATCCGTGCTCCCATCATCCGCGCTGGGGATGATCTGGCCAAGATCGTCACCGACTGCGTGCTGGAAGCTTCTGTTGACGGCGGTTTTTCCGTGCAGGACCGTGACATCGTCGCCATCACCGAGTCCATCGTGGCCCGTGTGCAGGGCAACTACGTCACCGTAGATGACATTGCCGCCGATGTGCGTGCCAAGTTTGGCGGCGGCACGGTGGGTATCGTGTTCCCCATCCTCAGCCGCAACCGTTTTTCCATCTGCCTGCGGGGCATCGCCAAGGGCTGCAGCAAGGTGGTCATTCAGCTCAGCTACCCCGGCGACGAGGTAGGTAACTGCCTGTTCGACCCTGCGCTGGTGGATGAAAAGGGCGTCGATCCCTACAAGGACGTGCTCACGCTGGAGCAGTACCGCAGTCTCTTCGGTTTTGCCAAGCACCCCTTCACCGGCATGGACTACGTGGCCTACTATGAGGAGCTTGTCCGCAGCTGCGGCGCCGAGGTGGAGTTCGTCTTT